>JAIVYW010000038.1:0-8733 GCA_048635215.1 Candidatus Atribacteria bacterium | reverse complement strand
ACTATATAAAGTTTTGCTATAATATTAAAAATTATTAGGAGGACTGTTATGAATAAAAGGCTAAGCGTCCTTTTCATTCTATTACTTATCTTCACAATTGGCATAATGCCAATTGCGAAATCGTTGAAGGGTCAGACCCCTGCTTTCAACCCGAGATTGGAAGATGAGGAAAAAGGACCTTTCTGGTTCTGTTATTATGTCATTGCCCATGATTATATATGGGTATCTCTGAACGCGTCATTATATAATGATTGTTTCGGTAATTACGCAATCACCGCCGGTTCCAATGCATGGTGGTACGGAACCATGGCCAATCCGGCGTCATTCGGTGGCTGGTCTGTGCTCTTTGCCGGCTGGCAGTATCCGAAGAATCTGGGCGATCAGCAGATGGGTCAGATTGTATATGACCACAATATTATGTGGGGCTCAAATGGAGTTGTTTCGGATTTCCTCTGGGATTCCGATATCCAATCCCCAGAAGATTCGCTGGTTTATTATCCTGGTACTTATAAGGGCCTGACCAGTTTTTACGGCTTTTACATGTCCGCGATAAACGATGACCTTATGGAATCATATTCGCAATCAGATTATATGTCGTTCATCGATGATTCGTTTAGTAAATCCCCTCTTGGCGTAAGCGGAGTGCATCGTCAGCTAAGATGGAATTATCCGAATGCGGATGATGTTAACATCCATATTCTTGAGCTGACAAATGATTCAGAGGAGACCTTGAACCCATTTTATTTCGGCCTTTATATGGACGCTGATGTTAATCATACCAATGCCGCATACAATGTTTCATATTATGACCCTTCCATAAGGACTTCATATGTATACCATCCCCGCTACGAAGATACTTTTGGTGTAGTGGGAATTACAATATTTGATACGACTGAGGTCGCGGTCTGTAATCTTCAGATCGGATATGATGAGACCGCTAACTTCTCCGATGCCTGGGTATGGGATATCATGCTCTCGGAGCAGATCGATTACTCATATACAAAAGAATACGATGCCAGGATCCTTTTTGCACTGGGGCCATTCAATCTTGCTCCCGGAGCTACTAAGGAGATCGCCTGGGCAAATCCCATGGGTTATGACCTTACCAAGTTCAATACAAATGTGAATGTTGCGATCCAAACATATGAGACAACACAAGACGGCGATCCGGAAAATGATTGGCTCATCCCCAATCCTCCGCCGGAGTCACCCTTTCTTTCAGTGGAAGCCGGCAGCAAAAAGGTTTATGTCAAATGGTCGCGTAATAGAAATTACATACCGAAACCCCTCCCCGCCGGTGAACAGGGATTCTTTACGGAAGAAAATGACCCATCTCCTGAGTATTCTGTTGGTTCAGAGGCCTCCCGTGACCCGAGTTCCGGAGAAAGGGACTGGGACGGCTATCGCGTTTATCGAAATTTGACAGGCATGGGAGATATTGAATTGGGAGACTATGCTCTTGTGGCGCAGTTGGATTCAACATATGTTTACAATTCCTGGGGTGTCGTTCCCGATTCAGAATTGGAGAAGGCAACATGGGACTCGACATATTTCGGTGAATATACAGATAACGATCCTTCGATTTTCAATGGTTTTACATATTATTATTCGGTCTGTGCGTATGATACAGGAAGCCGTACAGCAGTTCCTCCGATACCTCCTGCGTATTCATCGGCTTTGGCCAATGTTACTCCCGCAACTCCGAAATGGGATATTGAAGAAACACTAGAGGAGTATAAGCTTAAAGTAGAAGTTGTACCTAATCCCTATATTGAAGGGCAGTACACCACATGGGAAAATACTTCCAGAAGAGTGAATTTTATTCACCTTCCCGGCTCATGTACCATAAAGGTTTATACGCTTTCAGGCCTTCTGGTAAGAACCATCGAACATTACAATTCTGTTGCAGAGGTTGAGTGGAACCTTAACAATGATAAGGGGCAGTTCTTGGCTCCCGGAGCATATGTATTCAGAGTGCTCCCAAGAGATGGCGGTGATGAGATCACCGGCAAATTCATGATAATTAGGTAGGGTGGAAAAATGAAAAAACTAACAATAGCATTGATCGTTCTGGTTTCCATGAGCATCTGGGCAGGAACCTCTTTTTCATTCCGAACCGGAACAGCAGCATTTGATTTTTTGAGGCTTCCGGTAGGCGGCGCCCACATGGCGACCGGCGGAACCTCTCTTGCTTCGATAGACACGGCATTGGCAGGACTGATCAATCCATCGAGACTCGATGAGCTCGGAAATTTCGATATAAGAGCAGGAAGCATTGATTGGATACTGGACACCGGTTATCAATATGCAGCCATCGCAAAAAGAATAAGCGATGATCTCGGAGTATTATCCGTTGTTGTCAGGAGTTTCGATTACGGTGAGTTTGAGTATACCAAACCATGGGGCTATGAAGTAGATCCTTCCGAAGACGGAGAAACCTTTTCCGGAAACGCATTGGCGGCAACCCTTGGATGGGGCAAGCAGCTTACCAAGAATTTCGCCTTCGGCGCTTCCGCAAACTATGTCTATGAGACATTGGAAGAATATATGATAGATTCAATGTTTTTTAATATTGGATTCACATATGAGAATGAAGAGTACCTGAAGGGCCTTAGAATAGCATTTTCAGCCGAGAATTTTGGTAATAATGTTCAATATTTCGAAGATAGTGATGCATTGACCCTTCCTTTGGTCATGAAATACGGCCTCCTATGGGATGTGTTCCAGGCCGGCAAAAACAAATTTGTCCTTGAATTCAATGCCGCTCAGTATAAGGATCAGGACATGTACGGTTCTTTCTCAGTGACATATATCTTCAATTCCATGGTGTATCTTTATACCGGATATACCACTAATATAGTATTTTCGCCATTTTCCGCGGGCTTAGGATTGAAGGTGAGGGTTGGCCGTACCTTCTGGGATATTGTCGCCGCCTATAATATGACGGAACATTTCGGAGGAAAGGTTACCATAGAAGTAGGTGCGATGCTCTTTTGATCCCTACGATACGGGCTCAGAACACTGAGAGTGTTCTGATTCATAAGTACGATGACAATGGAATGTTTAGATTTGAATCAATTTCGATGAACAATGAGTGCGGCGTACCCTTTGTGGTCCGTAAGCGAAGAGAGAGGAATAAATTGACCAAAGATGATATTCCCTTCGGGCTGAAGCTCTTTTTCCGTCTTCTGCGTTGCTTGTTGCTTACATACCGCTGCGGGTATGCGGCGTTCCTCGCGCCTTGAATACGGAATGAAAATAGCAGCAGCCATTGTCAAGGTAATTATGAATCAGAACACTAATAAAAAAGTTAAGATAAGGGGAGCGTTCGGCTCCCCTTTTTATTTATGCAAGAAAAATTATTAGATTCCTTTATTGACCATATATTGCAGGCACCTTTTAATGTTACATCAATAAAGACCAGAGAGAGGATAAATGATATTCTGATCATTCCGTCTTTGGACCTGATACCGTTTCTATCCCACGGGCCGTTGAAGATCGCCGATGGCGGTACCGGTGCAGGGATTCCGGGCGTCCCTCTCGCTCTTGCTTTGCCGGACAGTCATTTTCATCTTATAGAATCTGTGAGGAAAAAAGCCGATTACCTCAAGAGCTGGGTGCGTAAGAATCGGATCACTAACATAACTGTCCATAAAACAAGGGTTGAGCACACTCCAATAAAAGTAGACATAGGTATTGCAAGGGGAATGGCAACGCTCGACAAAGTCCTTGAGAATTTTTCCGTCATCATCAAAAGCCGCGGGCTTCTATATGTGCAATGCGGCGAAAGGGTTGAGGCCATAATTAAAAATGAGTCATTTATTTTGAAAAGCGATAAAAAGGTCGGGGAAATGAGGCTGCTTATCTATGAAAGGTTCTGAAATAACCGTTGTTACGGGAAATAAAAGTAAATTTCGCGAGATAAGCACTATATTACTTGAAGAGGCCTTTTTGAGCTCCAGACTCTATGAGATGGATCTGATGGAACCCAAATTGCTTTCCCTTGAGGAAACATCAAAATTTAAAGCGCAGCAAGCGTGGAAGGAGCTGCATTCTCCTTTGATCACGGATGACACCGGTATTATCTTTGAGGGGCTTAAGGATTTTCCCGGCTCCTATACAAAAGTGCTTTATCAGATGATCGGAATTGATGGAATGATGAAGATAGTTAAGGGATTATCAAGAAAAGCGCAGTACAAGACAGTTCTAACATTTACAGCTGACGGAGTGGAGTATTCACAGTTCACGGGAACCTTTTCAGGAACGATAGCCCTCAGCGCATCAAGTACATTGGACGAGTACTTTCCGTATGATTCCATATTTATTCCAGCAGGCTCTGATATGCCAAGGAGTGAAATGGATGAAGATCAGCAGATAAAAGGATCTCATCGCCGTATGGCCATTAAACAAATGGCGGCTTATCTGAGATCGAAATAGAAAGAAAGTGAATAATAGTGATTGATAAACCCGATCGAATATCACATCGATTGAAGGGTTACAATTATTTAATGACAGGAGCATATTTCATAACGATATGCACCAAACATAGGGAATGTACCTTTGGAAATATTGTCGATGGGGCAATGAAGTTAAATAATTGTGGTGAAATCGTATCGAATGTATGGAATGAAATCCCAGAACATTTTAAATATGTTAGTTTGGATGAATATATGTTGATGCCGAGCCATTTGCATGGAATAATAATAATTGACAATATTGATTCAGGATGCAGGGACACGGCATGCCGTGTCCGTGTGAAAGAGTCTTTTGGAAAACCGATTCAGGGATCATTGGCAACGGTAATTCGCTCATTTAAATCCGAGGTAAGCAGAAGTATAAATCAAATGCGACATACTCCCGGTTGCCGGATCCGGCAAAGTAATTATTACGAACATATTATCCGGAATGAAAAATCAATGAATGAAACACATAAATACATTATTAATAACCCAATAAAATGGGAATACGACAAATACAATCCAGATTGCTGAATAAATATATCCAGACGGACACGGCATGCCGTGTCCCTACAGAGATTTCAATCTCGGTTATACTTGGAATTGTTCAAAAAATGGATGAAATCCCTGTTTCGATCGTGAATATTGTTGTGGATTCATTTAGCTTGACGCACCACCTTTCGTATCAGGTAAAATCGATATTTGCAAAAGTTGCAAAAAAGAAGTAAAAAGGTAGATGCAGAAGAATTATGAGCAACTCAAGCAAATAAGAATAGAATATGCGTCTATGTGGAATTCCAAATCGGAAATTATCTATAAAACCGGGTTCTATGAATGGATGGCTGATTTCCTTGATGGATATGAAAGAGTTCTGGAGATCGGAAGCGGAACAGGATATGCGGCAAAAGCCCTTATTGAGAATGGCCATTCTATCGTAAGTATAGATGAGAACCCGGAATGCCTGCGGCTCGCAAGAAAGAATTTACATAAGGACAGTATTGCCTCTGTATTGATAGAACGCGGGGAAAGCATATTCGATAAGGGCCGTTATAACATTGAATATGATGAGATCGACGCAAATATACACCGCGATAAAGTTGTCCTGATCGAGGGTGATATTCTAAAGGATCCTCATTTGGCACATTGGCTGCGATCTGGGGAGCAATTTGACGCGATCATATGTTGGTTGATCGGAACGCATTTCTTCAGAGACAATAGCAAAATTCTTGAAGATCATGAATTCAGTGTGAGAGAAAGGCCGCTTACTTATAGACGGCTCGTACAGGATAAGGTTTATAAACTGGCAGGTGCATTGTTGAGAGATAATGGTATACTTCAGATCGTAGATAAGGTAAGTAGCGACAAAGATTCAGACATAATATTTGAAAACCATCAATCGAGGGCGGATGATGCCTTTCTGAAGATTGAGGAAATACATTATAAATACGCAGCGGATATGGTAAATGAACTGCATTCAATAGCAGCTGCGGGTGACTTAGATGCAAAGCAGGAAAGCGGGCAGGCCTTCTTGGCGAGTATAATCTCAAAAAAGAAATAATCAATTTCTCGGTGAAATACAAAAATATTTGACATTCCAACCATTCGGTGCTGTTGTTTAAACATATCTTTTTATTGATAAAATCCCGATATTATGGTAAAAAATACAGTGTTCTGATTCCTATTTAATACGATTACAAGGAGGTTTTTATGAAGAAACTGGCAATATTTTCACTTGTGCTTACCTTTATTATGCTTGCTGTAACAGCTTTTGCCGCGACATATACGGTCGCAACTACTAATGATACGGGTGCGGGATCATTGAGGCAGGCAATTACTGATGCCAACAGCAATGCAGGTGCGGACACTATTGAATTCAGCATTGCCGGTGTTCCACCATATACAATTCAACCCGCAAGTGTATTACCGACATTGAGTGATACGACAGGCGGGACGATCATTTTTGCCGGAATAAGCCATAATATTGAGCTTGACGGAACTAATGCAGGGGATGTATCGGGAATAACCATAAGTTCTGCAAACAATGTTGTTTTAGGATTGGTCATAAACAATTTCGGATTATCCTTAGGTTCTCGCGCTTCCGGGATCAGCATTACAGGATCAGGTGCAATAGGAAATATTATTGCCGATAATTATATTGGAACGGACACCACAGGACTTGCGGATAAAGGGAATTACTATTCTGCTATACGGATAGTTGATCATGCTTCAGGTAATACTATCGGCGGCTCTGTAGCCGGTACGGGAAATCTAATTTCAGGAAGTTATATAAATATTGTTTTGCAAAATACAGATGGTAATTATATTCTGGGGAATAAAATAGGTACTGATGTGAATGGAACTTCTGCCCTGGGTGCTGACGGATCAGGAATAAGTTTGTCCTTCTCTAATTCAAATATTATTGGAGGTACTACTGATGTAGAAAGAAATATTATATCAGGAAATGGTAACAATGGTGTTAATATATCAAATTCCCACGATAATATTGTATCAGGAAATTATATTGGTACAGATATTAACGGTACCGCGGATCTGGCAAATACTACTCATGGTGTTCTATTAACTGCTGCATCGTATAATAATACCATAAAGAATAATGTAATATCAGGCAATGGGCAGATGGGCGTAGCTATTTCCGGAAGTGATGGTGTTGATTATAATATTATCATTGGAAATTTTATTGGAACAGATAAGAACGGAACTTTGGCTATTGGGAATTGTTGCGGTGTAGCTATTTCAAATGGTGCGAAATCAAATACAATAGGCGGCACCATTGCCGGCGAAATAAATATCATATCTGGTAATGATAGTAGTGGAGTTCTTATATTGAGCAGTGGAACAGATAATAATGTTGTTCTTGGTAATTACATAGGAACAGATGTGAGTGGTACTCTTGATCTGGGAAATTCAGACTACGGTGTTGCCATCTATAGTGGTGCTAAGTCAAATATGATTGGTGGGACGGCTGCAGGTGCCGGAAATATAATATCCGGGAATGACCAGCTCGGTGTCTATATCCGTGATAATGGTACAGATAATAATCAAGTGCTTGGTAATAACATTGGAACGAATGCCGCTGGTGACGCGGCTTTAGGTAATACACAGAGTGGTGTACACATCATGAGTGGTGCTCAATCAAATATTATCGGGGGCACAGCTGCAGGGGCAAGAAACATAATCTCAGGGAACAATGCTTCCGGGGTCTATTTGGGCAGCAGCGGCACGGATAATAATCAAGTGCTTGGTAATTACATTGGAACGAATGCCGCCGGTGATGCCGGCTTAGGGAACTCAGGCAGTGGCATAAGCATTACGAGCGGTGCTCAATCAAATACAATTGGCGGTACTAGCGTGGGTGCGAGAAATATCATATCGGGCAATAACGGCGGTATTGTTGTTTACGGCAATGGGACGGATAATAATCATATCCTCGGTAATTATATTGGAACGGATGTAAACGGCACGGACGATCTTGGCAATTCAAATTACGGAGTATATATTACAGAGAATCCCAAGTCAAATATAGTCGGAGGTATAATTGCAGGATCAAGAAATGTCATATCAGGTAACGGTGAAGGCGTTATGATAAGAGGTGCGGGTTCAACGGATAATCAGATACTTGGTAATTACATCGGCACCAATGTGGACGGAACCGGAGATTTGGGTAATTCTCAGAATGGTGTATATATCTATGGAGGAGCTCATTCAAATACTGTCGGCGGAACAATTTCAGGTATGGCTAATATCATTGCTTTCAGTGGCTGGGACGGGGTACATATCGCGGATAGTGCTACTGATAATAACCGTATTTCCGGGAATTCCATATTTTCAAATACCGGCCTTGGGATCGACCTTGCGGCAGACGGTGTAAATCCGAATGATGCAGGCGACGCAGATACGGGCCCGAACGAGAATTTGAATTTTCCTGTAATAACAGATATCGTTCAAACCGGGATCGATACCTATACAATTAATGGAACTGCTGCGGCAGGCATTGAAATCGAACTATATATCGTAAATAATTCTACTGCCGGTGTAAACGCTGATCCCACGGGATATGGCGAAGGATATCACTATTACACAACCCTGAATACTGACGGGAGCGGAAACTTTTCACTGGCGGGCGAGGCGATAGCGGGTGATGCGATATTATCATCGCTTGCGATCGACGGGACAGGGAATACATCTGAATTCGGAGCGAACAGAGCGATCTCAAATGATCTGACATCCGTAATAAATGATGATGCAGATCGGAAGA
>JAIVYW010000037.1:0-8715 GCA_048635215.1 Candidatus Atribacteria bacterium | reverse complement strand
GGCAAGGATCTCTCCGCTGACAGTGAAACTGAGCAGTTCCACTGTCAGCGGAGAGATCCTTGCCAAGGGCAATATAACTATTGGTGAAATCGGGACAACAAGCGGAGATATAATAATGGAGATCTCCGATCTTGGCGCAGCCTCACTTGTGGAATCCACTACGGGTGATATTACTTTGAGATTGATCGCCTTGACCGATATCACGATAGAATACGACACATTCCGCGGCAAAGTCGAGATTGATATTCATTCCGTTTCCGGTCTCGCCTCCCCCGGCAGCGGCTCCCTTGTCATCGGTGATGGAACGCGTAAATTAAGTATTTCATCCTCTTCCGGCAATATAACGATCAAAGAGCGTGTCCTCTCAATTTAAAAGATGAAAAGATCGATAGCGCTTTTGCTTTATCTTCTATTAGTATTGAATGCTTCTTCATATATGTTTTTTCTTCCTGCCGGCGACCTCATCAATGACGAGAGTAATTTTGTTCTGGATATTATGGGTGGTGTATCATCCGAAAGTTCTGATTATTTCACATCAGATGGATTTACCACTGATCGTTTTGATATGCGCGGCGACCTTGTCTATCATTGGCTTCCGAATCTTGCCCTGAGGGGCGTATTCGTCCATAATCATAGATACAGTTATACGACAAATGATGTCGGCATAGGATTTACTCTCCACATGCCCTCTTTTTACTACGGATTTGATGTCACTACTCCGGTAAATGATTTCGGTGTAGATTCATCAATAAGGCATTTTCTTGGATTCAAAATGCTACTTGCTGATGGTGAAAACTTGCGGATCAAAATGCTGGTGGAGCTCCAGTTCCAGTTTCAGCTAAACACCGCTTTTTGCCAGATCGATCTGGAATATAAGGCATTCGGGTGTGAATTATTAGTATCCCGCGGCGGTGGCGCGCTGGGCTATGATCATTCCTCGATCGGGGTGGAACCATATGTTGAAATCAAAAATTTCACTATTGGACTGCGTTATGCACAAAGGGACTACTCAAATATCACGGAGCGTTATGTACTATTACACCTGTTATATTCCCTGTAAAACTTATTTAAATCTGTGAACTCTTCTCTCTAATTATCAACTGTAAATTTCTCTTTTTCTTTCTCCAATTCTTCATTCTTCATTCTTCATTCTTCATTCTTCATTCTTCCTTGTTCATTGTTCATTTCTTAATTGTTCACTTCTCTCATCTCATCTTTTTCTTGATCTTCGCCCAGGTATCCCTGAGTGTTACCACTCTGTTGAATACGAGATCGTCAGGTGAAGAATCCTTGATATCAACACAGAAATATCCCAGCCGTTCGAATTGGCACACGGTTCCGGGCTCAATATCCTTTGCGCCGGGCTCCGCATAAGCATCTTCCAGCACTTTCAGTGAATCGGGGTTCAGATTTATCGTGAAGTCCTGTCCTTCTTCAGTATCATCAGGGTTCAGCGTAGTGAAGAGATTTTTGTAAAGCCTTACCGTGGATCTGACCGCATGCCTTGCGGAAACCCAGTGCAGTGTCGCCTTTGACTTTCTGCCGTCGGGGGCGTTCCCGCCCTTTGTTTCGGGATCATAGGTACAGTGAAGCTCTTTGATCCCGCCATTATCATCCTTTATTACTTCATTGCAGGTAATAAAATAGGCATTTCTGAAGCGCAGCTCCCTTCCCGGCGCCATACGGTAGAACTTCTTCATCGGCTCTTCCATAAAATCTTCCTGTTCAATATAGAGCTCTCTGGAAAAAGGGATCTTCCGAAGGCCCAATTCCGGTTTTTCAGGATTGATCTGTGATTCCAGGATCTCTTCCTTATCTTCAGGATAATTTGTGATTATGATCTTCAATGGGTTTAGTACTGCCATGATCCTTGGAGCTTGCCGATTCAATTGTTCTCTAACAAAGAACTCAAGGTATTCAATATCAACGGTGCTATTGCTTTTGCTTATGCCGATATGTGAAGAGAATTCTCTTATGGCCTCCGGTGGAAAACCCCTTCTTCTCATCCCTGAGATCGTCGGCATCCGCGGGTCGTCCCATCCGGATACATGTTTTCCTTCAACAAGTTTCAGAAGCTTTCTTTTACTCATGATGGTATATGTCATGTTCAGTCTTGCGAATTCTATCTGTTGCGGGTGATGTATACCCAAATTATCCAGAAACCAGTCGTAAAGAGGCCTGTGGTCCTCAAATTCAAGTGTGCAGATGGAATGAGTGATCCCCTCGATCGAATCCTCCAAACCATGCGCCCAGTCGTACATTGGGTATATGCACCACTTATCGCCGGTGCGGTGATGTGATTCGTGCAGAATGCGGTAAAGCACAGGATCACGCATATTCATATTCGGAGAGGTCATATCTATCTTTGCCCTCAGGGTTTTTTCTCCATTGGCGAACTCTCCGCCTTTCATTTTTTCAAAGAGCTCAAGATTCTCTTCAATGCTTCTGCCCCTGTTCGGACTTTCCTTTCCGGGAGTTGTTAATGTGCCTCGGAATTCCCTTATCTGTTCGGGAGTAAGGTCGTCAACATATGCGAGTCCTTTTTTTATGAGGTTAATAGCGTATTGTTCGAATTGGTCAAAATAATCCGAGGCGAAATACAGGCGGTCCTCCCAATCGAAGCCCAGCCATTTCACATCTTCTTTGATCGACTTCACATATTCAACTTCTTCTTTACTCGGATTGGTGTCGTCAAATCTCAGATTACACTTCCCGCCGTATTGCTTGGCAAAGCCGAAATTGATATTGATCGATTTCGCGTGGCCGATATGTAGATAACCGTTCGGCTCGGGCGGAAATCTGGTCTGCACCTTTCCACCGTATTTATTGTTCTTATTGTGCTCTTCGATTATCGCTTCAATGAAATTTTGCCCTTCTCTTCTTTCTGTTTCCTCGTTCATATCTTCTCCATTGCTTTATTTTACCTTATTTCCGGGGATTTGCAATTATTTTAGGTTGGAGATTAGTGATCGGGGATTAGGGACGGTGTTTGAATTCGTTTACTTAGCGGAAATTTGAAATCACCGGCATTTCTTTACTTACGGAGATCCAAAAATGAGCGCTTTCTCCACATATGGGAAAAATCCCCAACAGTTGGTGAGTTGAATGGAATGCTCTCTTTGTGTACAAAATCAAAGACCGTCCCTTTTCATACGATATAGTATAAAGAAAAGAAATATTGAGAAAAAGGTGAAATTACATTAAAATACAATATGAGGAACTTACTACCTGAGTTGATAATTGAGGGGTTTTCAAAAGGCAGACGAAGAGGGCGTTTCAACGGCCTCGGTATTTCAGTTGATATCAAAGGATTTACTTCATTGACGGAAGTTCTCGTGAAAAAGGGCAATTACGGCGTTGAGGTCTTATCTGATATTATAAATATTCTTTTCGGCCGCTCCGTGGAGATAGTCGCATCGCATAAAGGGCAGATCACTTCCTTTGAGGGCGATGCTTTTACCGCTGTATTCAAAGGCGATGATTTGAAAGCGGTTGAAGAATGTGCTGCGGAGATATCTGATCATTTGAACGATAATTCTATAATAGCGACCGATATCGGGGACTTCGCTATACAGTATCGCATTGGCATCGGTTCCGGCGCTGTGTTATGGGAGATACTTGAAGGGGGCGCCCAGCTTTCTTATCTGGTAAGGGGCTCGGCTATAAAGAATGCCGTCATGGCACAGAGCAAAGCGGGTTCAGGCAAGATCAATATCATAGAAGATGTTGATTTCGTTCGGGGCAATCGACTCTACCGTCCTCCAAAGACAAGAAATTCGAGCTTTATTATTAAGAAGTTCGTTCATGACAAGGTTTACAAGATGAAGATATCGGGCGAGTTTCGACATGTGACCTCAATATTTCTGTCGATACCCGATCTGAAAGTGTCACAGCTTTCCGCATTGCTCCTGGGTATTGTCGCGACATGCGCGAAATACGATGGCTATTTGAATAAGATCAGTTATGGAGATAAGGGCTGCATCGCCTTGATAGTATTCGGTGCTCCTAAGAGTTTTCCGGATGATATCCAAAGGGCGTTCAAATTCTGCATTGAGCTTCAGAAGCGTTTCCCTTTACTGAGGGGAGGCATTTCTTCAGGAATGGCCTTTGCGGGTTTCGTCGGCGGTATCAGCGGATGTGAATATTCGGTACTCGGAGAAGTGGTGAATATCTCCGCGCGGCTGGCATTTCAGGCGAAGCCGGGTGAATACTTCACTTGCGGTCAAACACTGCATAAGGTTCCAGGCACATTCAAATTCTCAAAGATCGGTAAGATCCTACTTAAAGGGTCCGTGGATAAAATTGCGATGCATAAGCTCGAAGGGACCGCTTCTCACAGTGAGGAATTATTCGCCGGCAAGTTCGTTGGCCGTGAAAAGGAATTCAAGAAGCTGCATTTGACCTTTAAGGATGCGGCTACTCTCGGAAAAAGGGAGCAGTGCACCATCTACGGTATTGCTGGTATAGGCAAGAGCCGTTTGGCATGGGAAGTTGAAAGGTTGTTGAAAGGCGATGGGATCAGGGCATGGTACAGCTCCTGTGACAAAATGTCCCGCGAAGGATTTTATTCGGTAAAGAGCCTTCTTCTGGAGATTTTCGGTGATCCTCAAAGAGAATTCAGCCAAAAAGTGTTTAAGGACAAATACAAGATCTTCAAAAAAGAATATGGTGATCTTGGAGAGTATAAAGAAATATTGGAGGGCTTTTTGGGAGTCAATCGTGACAGTCTGTTTTTTCAGATATCACCCTCCGACAGATATACAGCCATTGAAAGAACGCTTAATAAGGTTTTTTCAATAATAAGTGCTAAGAAGAACAGCTTCATACTTTTTGAGGACATACAATGGATGGAGGAAGAATCCAGAAAGATACTGGAATCTGTTTTCAGCACATCTGAGATCGCTCTTCCGATACTGGCTACATTCAGAACCGATGAGTCGCAGCAGAAGTGCAAAGGGTTCAAGCAATATATGCAGCACGGCTTCGATCTCAATAAATTGTCGCTGGATTCGTCGGAAGAATTTCTTGAAAGCATACTGAACAATGAAGTGTCCAAGGCGCTCGTAAGATTAATATTTGAAAAGAGTGAAGGAAATCCTTTTTTCCTGGAGCAGATAGCTCTTTATCTTCAAGAAGAAGGTAAGATATATGAGAAAGGTGGGAAATTGTTTTCAAAAAAGGGAGAAAATGTTCTTTCAGGCCGGCTTAGCGGCATACTTGCGGCGCGTATCGACAAATTACAGGAAGAGATCAGAGAGGTATGCAAGACCGCGTCGGTACTGGGGCTTGAATTCTCCATAAATGTTCTTTCCGCTATGTTGAAGAAAAGGGATATTAATGCGGTAATAAAAACCGGTGAGGGCGAGTCCCTTTGGAGCCCGATCTCTGAAATGATCTATATATTCAAGCACGGAATATTGCGGGATGCGATCTACGGAATGCAATTGAAAAAAACGTTAAAGGAGCTTCATAAGCTTGCGGCAGAGGCGTTGATCAAGGTATATGAGAATAGTATTTACGAGAAAGCAAAGATCATTGCTTATCATTTTCATCAAGCAGCCGAAAAAAAAGAGTATATCAAGTATCTTTCGATGTATGCAATATATGCAAGACAACATTATCTGAACAACGAAGCTATCAAATCATACAAGGCCCTGTTGAACTGCAATATTGAACCAAAGCAGAGGGTTGTTTTCAAGAGCCGGATGGCTGTTGTTTATCAAGGTATGGGAAATTATAAACGAGCATTGCAGATTGAAAAAAAGAATTTTCTGATCGCGCAGAAACTAGGGTACGATGAATTTATGGGACATTGTAAGGGTCATACGGGTGAGCTCTATTGGAATCTTGGTGATTATGCAAAAAGTATGGAAGTATTTCATGAAGCGAAGGCGATCTATACCCGCATAGGCCATTACGGCGGGCTTTCCAGCATATATATCGGTATCGGAAATAATTTTCTCTATCAAGGTGACGCAAAAAATGCAATTCCTTACTATAGAAAAGCCACCGTTATTGCAAATAAGCACGGTGTCGCGATCACCGCCATGAAAGCATATGGAAACATGGCGTTGGCGTTCAAAAATATGGGGCAGATCAAGAAATCGATACAATATCACAATATACGATTGAAAAAGGCGCTGGAGATGAATGAACCCATAGAAGCAGAGTTGAGCCGTGCAAATCTTGCGCTTATTGAAATGGAGAGGGGGCTTTACCGGCAAGCCCTGAAGAAGACCGAAGTCTGGAATGCATATTCTCTAAAAATCGGGAGAATGCGGTTTTATCTGACTTCTTTAATATCTCTCGGACATATCAATATTGCTTTAGGTAATATCGGGATCGCGGAGAAGTACTATACAAAATTTATAAAGAAAGTGACCACCTTTGGACAGAAAAGGACCCGTTTATGGGGTCTGCACTTCCGGGCGTCGCTCGACCTGACAAGGAACGATCTAAACGAAACCCGAATATTATTAAAGAAGCTTTGCTCCGAATCCCTTACGGCAGCGGACAGCAGCGGATATTCACAGGCATTGAACCTTCAAGCCCAACTTGAATTACGGGAAGGAAATTATACCGTTGCGCTCCGTTTACTCGAAGAATCCGGTGAGATCCAACAGCAGATCGGCGAATTGACACAGTTTGCCGGGAGCAAGATCACTCTGGGGAGAGTATATCAGGGATTGGGCCGGAGAAAGGAAACGATCTCCACTTTGAGAAAGGCACATTCGCTTCTGAAAAAGTACGGTATGTATCTTGATCAGTCCAAAGCCGCTCATCACCTTTGTATGATGCTCTTTGATGACGGGAAATCAGAAGGTGCGGCTAAATACCTTAGTGAATTGAAGTATTTCAATGGGCTGCTGAAATTAGAGCAAAGCGATTTTTATTATTACATGAACAAGTTTCGAACGCTTCTGGTTTCGGATGCCAAGGTCCCGCGGGCGGAGCTTTTGAAATATGCAGGCAGATTTAAAAACAAAACATATATTGGAGAGATCTATTATTACTATGCATGCAAGTATCCGACCGGCAAAAACTTGTCTGAAGCGATCATAAAATTGGATGAGGCATATGCCGAGAGAACGGATATCAGCACATTGAATAAAAAGAACCGCCTGCTCGACCTGTCGAGCGAGAAATAATATTGGATATTCAACTTTTCAACCACCGGCCCATTTTGTTGCTAAAAACAGAGGAAAAATGTAATATATGGCGGGTAAAATGAAAATACTTTTCACATCTGACATTCATCTGGAAACCGGGCATCCCGAGCGCTTTGACGCGCTGAAGGAGATATGCCGTATCGCCGTTGAGAAAAAGTGCGAAAGGTTAATTATCGGCGGTGATCTCTTTGATGATCCGTCAGAAGCTAAGGGTATCGGGCAGACGATTGGTGATGAGATCTTTGATAAATATGATATCGACATTGATATCATTCCAGGCAATCATGATATGGATGCTTTCAAAAAGGGCACTTACTTCGGCAAAAGGGTAAATATTTATCGAGATCATGGATATCTTGACATAGATAATTGCCGTATTCATTATGTTCCTTTCAGGGACGAATCCTCGTATTTCACGAAAATGCTTCTTGAGATCTCCAAGAATACAGGGGAGAAGAACATCGCGGTCTTTCACGCGAATCTCACGAACCTCTTCTATGCGGGGGAGGAGAAGCAATATGAATATATGGATTGTGAGCTTTCCGATTTTGCCGGCTCAAGCATCGATCTGATATTGGCGGGACATATACACTCCGGCTTCAAGAAGCTCGGCTATGACGGCGGGCATTTCTGCTATGCCGGCTCTCCAGTTTCTGTCACTGCTAAAGAGATCGGCCCGCGAAGCGTGATCCTGTTGGATACGGGAGATCTATCTTTGCATGAGCTGCAATTGGGAAATACTTTTCATTTTACAAGGATTGAGATCGAGGTCTTCTTGAATGAAGCTAGCGCATTGAAGGATATCGAGGCTCGTCTGAACGCGGTTAAGGGCAATTGCAGCGTTCTTCTTCATATAAATGGCCTTTTTAAAACAGATGAAAATACTTTCCGGGATCAGGTTGCCGCGCTTGTTGAAAAAGTTAAATTTTCCGTAAATATCTCCTATAGCACACAATTTGTGGGGGATGTAGAGAGCCATCCGATATACAAGCGCTTCAAAGACCTTTTGGACAAGGGCAGCTTTTCAGCCGAAGATAGAGCGCTTATGATCAGGGAATTTCTGTCGGCTGCGGGAGGTATCCTGTGAAAAGCTTCAAGATCGAAGCGGTTAAATTTCTGAAACTCGGGCCCATCTCCAATTTCGATAAGAAGCTGAAACTTTTTACTATCATCCGCGGCTCCAATGAATCAGGAAAAACATACCTTCTGGAAGGGATACTGCACAAACTGAAGCTATTAGAGAAGAAGAATCCGATCAAAGATCTAATCCCTGATGCCAGATTACCTGTTATCAAATCATCCCAGGGTAGCGTCGATGTGTACGACAGCAGTGGTAAATTAGTTCCTGATTTCAGAGTTGTACTGGCTTCTCTCAATCTCGAGGAAAAAGATTTTTTCCGTCTTTTCCTGGTTAGATCAAGCGACCTTGATACCGGATCATATATGGACCCTCTTTCCGACAAGCTTCTAGGAAACGACCAGGCCTTGATGAAAAAACTCCAAGGCAATATTGCAGAAAATTTTCTCACTGATGGGTGGAAAGTTA
>JAIVYW010000036.1:0-8812 GCA_048635215.1 Candidatus Atribacteria bacterium | reverse complement strand
TTATGGGAGAATTTAGGAAATGGAGTAAACTCAGTGTAAGCAAATATGCCTCGAATTTCAAAAGTGATTTCCTGGAAAAGGCATTTAAATCCATTCTCGGAATGGGAGAGTCAATGATCTTCATGCTCATGACCCTTGCCTGGCTTCACAGGAAGAATGCCGGATATCCGATCGGAGGCTCTCTGAAAATGATCGGATCCATAGAGGATAAATACAGGAAGCTGGGCGGGAAGATCCGTTTTAATTCCACGGTTAAAAAGATAATTGTCGAGGATGATGCCGCAGTTGGAATTATTCTTGAGAACGGAGAGGAGATAAGGGGTGATATTGTGATCTCGGCTGCTGATGGGCATTCCACCCTCTTTGAGATGCTTCCAAAGAAGTATCTTACAGATGAGTTCAGGGATTATTATTCCGGTGGCCTTGAACCTTTCCCGGCTATCATACAAGTATCTCTTGGTATTGGATCTCCGTGCAGCGGCATGCCTGGTGCCGTGCAGATATATCTGAATGAACCTCTCAGTGTAGATCCGAAAACAAATGCGAATGAACTCGGGTTCAGGTTCTTTCACTTTGATCCCACAATGGCACCGGAAGGAAAAACCGCGGCAAATGCTCTTATGCCGGCAGATTTCGATTACTGGTATGATCTCAGGCAAAATAATGCTGAGAAGTACCGGCAGGAGAAAGAGAGGATAGCCGAAGATGTAATAAAGATACTTGATAATCGGTTCCCCGGTATATCCGAAAAGATCGAGGTGAAGGATATTGCCACTCCCGCAACCTATTACCGCTATACGCTGAATTGGAACGGAAGCATGGAAGGATGGCTTCCCAATACCCGTTTTATGATGGAGGAGATGAAAAAAGAATTGCCCGGACTGAAGAACTTCCATATGATAGGACAATGGGTCGCTCCCGGCGGCGGGCTCCCGCCATCCGCTTCTGCCGGCCTGACAGTAACTCAGAAGATACTGGCTTCAGATGGAAAGGATTTCCGTATACTGTAAATGAAAAAACCAGGTATCTCTCGGAAGCTGATCCCGGATTTTATTCTGAATAGATTTTCAGCGGATGACTTTTCCGGCGGATTTGACGCCTATGCCCTGTCTGTTGACATAAGCGGATTTACACGCATGACAGATCTTCTAATGGCTTCCGGTAAAGAAGGTGCGGAGATATTATCGGAAAAGATAATAATGATCTTCGGTGCAGTGATCGCGATAATTGAAGAAAACGGCGGTTTTGTCTCCGCCTTTGCGGGTGATTCACTTACTGCTGTCCTGGGGGATGAAGATTCAGTAAAAGATAGCTGTATCCGCATTGCTGAGTATTTCAGAACATTAAAGAAACTCCGTATAGGCCGCTCAAGCGTAGAATTATCTGCCAGGGTCGGTGCCGCCTTCGGGGAGGTCTCCTGGAAAATAATCTCTTTAGAGGACCGCAATACCTATTTCTTTAGTGGCTCTGCCTTCTCACAGGCATATGAACTCCAGGGAAAGGCAAGGCTTGGTTATTATAAGATGAGAAACAGGTCTTCGAGCAGCATCACCGGAAAAGCTGTGCCAGAATTAAGGCCTGAAGTCAGGAGAAGGGCCGCCAGCGAAAAGCAATTTATCCAGAATGAGGTCCTCCAATTCAAAATGGACGGTGAGTTCAGGTATGTAATATCGGTATTTATTTCATATTCCCCCGAAGCACTTGATGAGGAAAAATTCTTCTTTTCAATTGAAGCCTTATGCAATAAACTCGGTGGGTTTCTTGATAAGATAGATCATGGAGATAAGGGCTGCATTGTTATGGTCGGCTTCGGTGCGCCAAGATCCCTTGAGGATATGCAGAATCGTGCCCTTGAATTCATCATGCTTCTGGGAACTGATTTTCCTGCGATCAGGGTCGGCATTACAGGAGGCACAGCTTTTTGCGGCTACCTTGGCGGAAACGAGAGATGTGAATATACCTTTCTGGGAAAAAAAGTAAATCTATCTGCCCGCTTTATGATGAAAGCCGACTGGGGTGAGGTCTATGTGGATAAGGCAATTGTCGATAGGGGGGGCGGATTTACATTTGTGCCCCTTTCATCGGAGAGCTTTAAGGGATTTTCCGAAAGAGTCACTCCCTACATTCTTGAAGGCCGCAGCTTAGAGGGAGGGTTTGAATTCAAAGGTCATCTCATAGGAAGAAAGAAAGAGCTTGCAAAGATCAGGAGAAAGATCGCTTCATTGTCAAATGGATCATGTCAGGGAATTTTCTATATTGACGGCCCTGCCGGCATAGGAAAAAGCAGGATCATATCTTCCATAAAGGAGTATGTTGAGAGCAAAGACTATGAATGGATAGAAATGAGCTGTGATGGCATTCTGAAGGAGAGCTTCAATCCTTTTAAAAAGTTTTTCAGCTCTTTTTTCGATATTACTTCGGATCAAAGCGACGATGAAAGAGAGAAGAAATTCAGCCAGGGAGCAGAGAAAATACTGAAAACCGCAACCGATGAAGATCTTCATGCGGAATTCGAACGCTCCATCCCCGCTCTGCGTGCCTTTTTGGATCTTGATACTGCAGGTACATTATTTGAGAAACTGGACCCTAAAGGAAAATATGAGAACACCTTGCTTATGCTAAAGGTGATCATTAAGATCTTCAGCTTGTCCGCTCCTCTCGTGATCGATCTGGATGACGGCCATTGGGCCGATCAGAGTACTATTGATCTCGTGAAGTACCTTTTCAATAATATCGACAAGTATCCAATATTGGTATTAAGCGGCTGTCGAGCGGCAAATGATGGAAATCCGTTCAGATTCGGTATAAAAAATTATTCAGAATCCTCTGTGGAACTGGGGCAACTGGAGGAAGAGGATATTACTGAATTGATAATAGACAGAACTGCTTTGCATCCCAAAAGCGAATTTTCTGAATTGATCTGGCAGAAAAGTGAAGGCAACCCATTTTTTGCCGAACAGATGATGATGTATCTTGAAGAGAACGATCTTGTAACATATTCCGGTACTTCATGCGGATTGAAAGCCGCCGCTTTTGATCTACCCGGCAGTATCAGCAGCATTATTATTGCCAGGGTTGACAGATTGAATTCCGAATTAAAGGAAATTGTCAAAGCCGCTTCTGTTCTCGGCAGAGAATTTTCCATTAATATTCTGTCTCACATGCTTCATGGCCGTTCATCCCCTTCGGCTGTTTCCGCCATTGAAAGAGAAGCGATTTGGGCTCCCCTCAATGAGTTGAGATACATCTTCAAGCATGCTCTTATACAGGAGAGCATTTACAATATGCAATTGAAAAAGCGTTTGAGAAGCCTGCACCTTCTTGCCGCTCAAACCATAGAAGCTATCGGCCAGGATAATTTGGCGGCACAATCTCCTTCGCTTGCTTTCCATTATGACAATGCATTGGTTCGGCAACGCGCCATTCATTATTACAAGATCTCGGGTGATACTGCAAAGGGTCTATTTAACAATGAAAGCGCAATGGAATACTACTTAAGGGCTCTCGAGTTAATTGGCTCTCGGGATTCGGATGCTAAATTGGACATCATTGAGTCCTTGGGTGATATTTACAATCTGAAGGCGGATTATGTATTGAGCAGGAAGTACTATCGAAGGGTTCTCCGATATGATATTTCGCTGAAGAGTCAACTGCAGATATTTCGCAAGATCGCGGAGAATTATCAGAACGCAGGTGATCACAAAAAGGCATTGAGCGTACTCAGCGAGCAGCAGCCGAAATTCAAGTTCACAAGAAAGACCGATATTCGGCTCGAGAAAGCCTATATTCTTGGACAGATGGGCTATTCTCACCGTCTTTTAGGAAATATTAAAGAAGCCGTGAAATTGGCGAAAATATCTATAAATGAGGCGGAGAAGATTGAAACACTCGGCGATTCTGAAACAAAAAAGGATGCCCGGCGCATTAAAGCGCTTGCCCTGATTCAATTAGGCCAGGCAAATCTGATATTGGGGGAGTATGATCACTCGATTCGACAATTTAAGGCAGCGATGGAGCTTGCAGTTAGGCTGCAGGATATGGTCCTGGAATCAAATGTTTTTAATTATCTCGGGAATGTATATATGCATTGGAGTGAATTCAAGAAGGCCTCGGTATATTATGAGAAATTCTATGAGTTTACCATAAAGACCGGCGATGTTCACGGAATGAGCGTGGCTCTTGGTAATTTGGGCAATACCTATTCCTATATGAAGCAAAATGATAAAGCGCTGGAGTATTATCAGAAGGACCTTGAGATCATTAAAGAAATAGATTCTAAGATCGGGCTCGCCTCCGCTTATGCCAACCTCGGCTCATATTACCAAGCCTTGGATCAACCGGAGAAGGCATTTGAAATGTTTGAAATAGGATTGAAGATAGCCCGTAAAATTGGATTCAAGCGGCTGGAAGCTATGACCTTGGGAAATATCGGAATTTTCTATTATCAGGCCGGTGATCCCAGAACCGCGATCAAATTCTTTGATTCCTCTTTGAAAATCGCCCGGCAACTTGGAAATAAAAGGCAGATAAGCAGCACCATTAATAATATCGGCGCTCTTTATAATTCTCTGGACGAGCGCAAAAAAGCATTGAAGTATTTTACAGAGCATCTAAAGCTGTCGCGGGAATTGAATGATAAGCGGGCCATAATACGGGCTTTGAATAATACTGGTATCGCGTTATTGGCATTGCGTAGGCACAAGGAAGCACTGTTATTGTATGAAGAAGCCGTCCGGCTTTGTGTGGAGACAAGGGATGAGGAATTCCTGAGTTACTGTATTTATAAGTTGGCAGAATGTGAATATTTATTGGATATGTATGAAGAATCATATTCTCATTTCCGAGAATCCATAAGGAAATTGCAAAAAGGATCTGATACGATCAGTAAGATAGAAGCACATCAGAGCTATGCGGAAGCGATACTTCTGAATCCGAACTATTCAGACAAAAATCAATTGAAGCAAGCGTGGAAAAATCTGAAGATCAGCCGTAAGCTCGTTGAAGAACTTGATAACACGCATCTTATAGCCAGCCATAATTGGAGAGAAGCCATATATTATTACTACAGCCGTGATTACGGCAAAGCTGCTGAATCTATGGGGAAGATCATTGGATTTTATGAAGATGCCAATACGCAAAGCCAGCTGCTTTCTGTTTACTCCTTTTATATCAAGGTACTTGAAAAGCTGGATGATCCCTCTTCTCGCAGGCTTCTTGGAAAACTCAAAGAGAAGATAAAGATAATTAAAGTAGGTTGATCTTCGTCATATTTTCTGGAAGTTGATTTTGATATATTTTGCAAATTTGATAGAATACAACGATACAGTACAATATTTTCAAATATGGGGAAGCGTATGAAAAAAATTGTTGTTTGGGTTCTCAGGATTATTGGTGCGTTCCTTTCGGCAGGCCTCACATATTATTTCACGAGGTCTCCATTTCTTGCCGGATGGGCATTTCTTTTTCCTGTTCTGGTACTGATATTCGGCAATAAGATCGATGCTTTTATGCTGACAAGGATGAAGTGGAAGAGCGTTATTCCTAAATTGATCATCATTATTCTGGGGATTCTTATCCCAATTGCGCTGTCATCGATATTCAGGACTATTGTGCCAATATCCGTCAGCAAGATACTCATAGTTCTGTTTATACCGCCAATCTCAATATTGATCACGCGTATGCCGCCGCAGGAGGAAGAGAAATGAAACGGATAGTTACCTTTATTTTCCTCCTCGCTATGCTCCCCCTTTCAGCTTCGGGATATTGGGAGCTTGTGGATTCACGGATAGTACCGACAACTGATTATACAAAGGACAAATCCCTGACGGTCCATGCTTCTCTTACCAATGCCTCGATCGTACATCAGTTTAAAAGCGGGGATGAAACAATAACTCACTCAAGTTCGGCAGCGTGGCGTATGCCGCCTTCCATAATAAAACCGGAAGATAAATTTGAAATGTTCGGCAGCTTTACAGTTAACGAAGCGGCAAATAATTTTGCAGTTACCGTTTACACGCTTTCGGTTTCCGCCGTTGAGAATGATGGCGGGATTCACGGGAGTGTTGTTACGGTCAGTGAAGGTACATGGGTTAATAAGAAATGGGAGATCCGTTCGCCGGTATCATTTGGTGAAGGATATTTAGGCGAATTAAAAAGGATACATGTGGATGCTTATAAAAATATTATTCTGTTTACATATGAGTGGAAAGAAGGCCGGCCTCCCGGCTCTTTCCTTGGGATAAAGAAAAAAGTCCGTTCAGCTCCCGATGAGGGCTCTTCCGGTAAACCTGCAACTCAAGGGGAAACTTCACAAAGCAGCAGTTCGAAAAAGAAAGAGAAATTACCTTGGTTTCCAGCCGTCGCCGCCGCCGCAGGACTTGCCCTCTTCAATGCTTTACCTGAGTTTGTTAAACTCTTGATCAAGAAGAAAGGGCCAAATGGCGATTCCAGGAAAAAGGAAAGTAAGCGTCCCGGCAAAGATGGATTTGCCCTTGATGCTCGGACATCAGTCGGGCTGGGCTTGTTAAAAGATTCGTATTCTAAGACTGGGTTTTTTCCCTCGTTTGTGGATTTGGCAAATACATATTCGGATTATAATGCTCGCAGGTCTGAAGGTTACTCAAGGATCGCTTCAATGGGAATAGCTGTTACGCAGAACATAGCAGCTTCTTTTGGATTGGACAAATTAGGCGGTTCGGTCTCTCCTCTTGAGAACATTGCTAAGGTTCTTTTGCCAAAGCGTTTCCATGAAATTCTGCCAACTGAAATTATTAAGACATTTGTTAAACTCGGCTCTGATCTCTATTCGGGTGCAACAGGGAATGCCTGGGAAAAATTAAAAAACACAGGCTCTATTGTAGAGGCTGGCAAAGAATTTGTTGACACTGTTATCAAGGATTCCGATAAATTTTCACAAGCTGCGTTGAATGGTAGCAAAGGCGTTTTCGCGAAAGGATACGCCGAGGCCTCTAAAGCCGCAGGAGAAATATACCATGACATTGAGACAAAGGGCTTTTGGAAATCGGTTTGTGGTTTTTCGGAGGAGTCCAAGTCTCTGTATGACAATGGCCGCATTCAGGATGTTTACTACCGCCAGATTGATGATATAGCTGCAGCCGCAATAAAAGGTTCCGGCCCCGTCAGGGTTCTTGCCGAGATGAGTCAAGCTTCCGGAGATTTCATTGCACAAGTTCAGCAGAAGGGAATTGGGACAGCATCTGTGGATGCCGTATCAGGTGTTGTGAAGGATTTGATGGATAAAAACAATTATGGAAACAAGGTAGAGATCATGGATAGTATCAGTAAAGCTATGGATAAGAATATGAGCACCCTGGGGAAACCATTTGGTGTGTTGAATGAGTACTATGCGAAGGGCGGGGGGGTGATCGGCGGTGCGAAGGCCTTTACAAAGGATTGCACCTCAATTATCATCAATCTCTGGCAGAATGGATTTGGCTCATGATCACTTTAATATTTTCATATGATGAGATCAATTATCTTATATCCAAATATGGCGTCAAGGTATCTCCATATGTGGACCTGAACAAATTGGATGGAAAGTATTCAGCGAGCGAAAATGAATTGTGCAAATCTCTTCTGCATGGTAATTCATTGATCATTGAAGACGACAAGGTGCGGCTCAATAATATTGTGA
This sequence comes from Candidatus Atribacteria bacterium, assembly GCA_048635215.1. Lineage (GTDB taxonomy): Bacteria > AUK180 > AUK180 > AUK180 > AUK180 > JAGLWT01. The sequence goes on along the minus strand of JAIVYW010000036.1, from coordinate 1,158 downwards.
ATTCCGTTTTCGGGATTTTACAGAATCCTGATTTTTACCTGGCGATATCAAGTCATTCCACGCAGGAAGATAAGCTCTTTCATTTTTTGGGTTTTAAACATACTGTGATGCAGGTCCTATTTCCTTCTGAAGACAGCATCGGTTTTGCGCTTCCTTTTGATGAGGAATTGCTCCGCTATTCCCTGGACTCTCTGCTTCCAAAAGGAAGAGATCAAAAGGCGGGATTCACTTTTTTACCGGAAGAATATGTCCTATTTTCAATTCTCAATGCTAAATTTGCTACTGAGAAAATGGTACGGCATGATCATTTGCAAAAGGAAAATATCGAGAGTTCTGACAGAGCAAGGGAGTTGACCAAGGCATTTGGGATCAAGCTTCCCATAGATATAAAGGCAACTCTGAATAATCTGGCGGAGAAGGATCTCATTGAGCTCAGCGAGGATGGAATTACGATGAGAAGTGAATTTGTCCTTATGAATGATGCGCTGACATCCGGGCAATTTCTCTTTATAAAAAGAACCGATTTTAAGGTAAAAACATCCAATACGAGAGAATTGATGCTGTATTTTGATAAGAAGAACATCTATCTTCAGGCCCTTGCATTTGGCAAAGAGGAATCAACGATCTCCCTAACCTCGATCGACCGTGATTATGCCTTCATGCTTATATCAAATACGATGATCTCAGCGGATACATTAGCAGCGGAATTCAACGAGATGTTGGGAAGAAAAGGGCAAACCCCGCCCATTTCCGCTGACGAAGCGCAAATAAAAAGTGATGATGCCGTTACAGAAACAGAATTGCCTGAAGAGACTGTGGAACAAGACCAAAAGGAAGGGGAGGTCCTTTCTCCGAAGAAAGCAGATAAGGATGCCAAAATTAAGAAAGCGAAGAAGACCAAAAAAGTGAGAACAAAGAAAAAGAAGAAGCATCACTTCCTTCGCTTTCTGGTATTTATTGTCGTTCTTTGCGCTGTTATACTTGGCTTTCACTTCACCGTAGGCCCGCGATTGATCGCAAAGGCAATAATAAAGAATGCCGGCAAGGACATTAAATTCCTGGCTCCTGCAATTAACATAAAAGAGGGTATATACGATATGGCGGAGACCATGGGTAAGCACGGCATCAATACGGGGGATATCGACAATGTTGTGGAAC
>JAIVYW010000035.1:0-8915 GCA_048635215.1 Candidatus Atribacteria bacterium | reverse complement strand
GATTTAGAGCTAATCCCTCACTTTTTGCTGGAAATGCAAAGAATTTTACTGATATTTTGTGTCATTGAGAAGAATCGATGGTGTCATGGATAAAACTTGCGAAAAAAAGTATTTGGGCAACACCCCCCATTGTTAATTGTCCATTTTTCTATAGGCCTCTATTTATGGATCAGATCACTGTGCTCTGATTCATGAATACTATGACAATGGAATATATGGATTTGAGTCAATTCCAACGAACAATGAGTGCAGCGTACCCTTTGTGGTCCGTAAGCGAAGAGAGAGGAAGAAATTGACCAAAGTAGAAGATTGTTCAAAAGTTCAAAGGTTCAAGGTTGAAGGTGGAGAGGATGAATGAATTACCGCTGTGGGTATGCTGTGTTCATCGCGCCTTGAATCCGTAACAAAATAGCTTCAGCCATTGTTACAGTATTTATGGATCAGATCACTTAAGCATGGACTTCATATAGGATTTATCAAAGAAGTTAACACCCTCCAAGGCATACCTGAAGTCCTTAATAATACCAAAGATCTTTTTAACCACCATCGGCCCGAAAACAAGATTAAGTTTATCTATAAATTCATTAAGTAAAAGCGCTACAGCGGTCACAAATGATTCCACATCCAGGTCCACTCCGGAAAGATCGATATTATCGGTCTCGATCAGAACATTTTTGATCTCGGGAACTTTCTGCGCTAATTTATCCACGCCGGAATTAAAGTATTTTACAAGATTATCGGGAGAATGCTCCTTGCCGAGTTCTTCCAAAGTCTTCTGAAGGATCTTCTCCATCAGATCTACAATATGCGGAGATAATTGCGGTTCTATCTCAATGGGTTTATCAAAGATATTGATCTGCACTCCTTCGTCTTCCTCCTTGAATAAGTGAACGAGCGAATCCAGAAGAAGTGTAATGTCATTTCTCTTTATCGTTTCTTCCAGAAACGGCTGAAGATCGTCACAGAGATAGAGATAGGAAAGCTCCCCATTCTCCACGAAGATCAGATTAGAGGAATTCTTATAAACGAACTCGATAAAGCCATTGTACTTATTTTTTATCATAACAGAAAATAGTTTGTTCACATCAGTAAATCTGGTATTCAGATTGTATTTTGGTTTTGCGTAGAATTTGTTCAGTATGCCATTCAAAATATTATCATCGATCTCAAAAAAGGACATCGAGGCATCTTCATCCTTTTTCTTAAATTCCTTCATCTTCCTCAATATGGACAGCATAGAGGCCGGATGAAACTCATCATCTTTAATCGTTCCGCTGGAAAAAAGCTCACCCTTTCTGAAAAAGAGCAGGGATTGCTCATGAGGAAAAATAACCGATATGCAGGCATCTATCTTGGCCCTTCTGTCGGTTTGCGCATGAATAATAATGTTATCTACATCGACATATCTGACCGGGGCCAGGGCAATAATCTCTCTGATCTTAGGAATATTCATTTTCTTCTCTCTTTTTTACTATCATTTCTTTAACTTTCATAAGCTGTGTCAATTCAGATCTTGATCTTTCATCCAATTTCATATTGATAAATTTAATTGCAGCTTCAAAATTCGGGATCAGGATATACTCTAATGAATCTACCCTTCTTCTTGTTTTTTCTATCTCGGCGGCCAAAAGGTAAATGGCCTTCTCGATCGAAGAAAGCTCAAGCATTTTCTTTACAATATTGATATAATCGGCTATCGCGTCGTCAAGGTGAACATTTGTCTGTGAAAGAGAATAGGAAAAGATATTTCCTTTGATCTCGACTTCCAGCTCGGGAACATCGATATTCATTATCTTCCTGCTTCCGACTTTCAACTCCGCTTCTACAGGGGAAGAATAAATAAATTCATTGAAATCAAGACGGGACATATTGATCTGAGCGTGGAACATCTTCTTATAAGCAATACGCAGACTGGATTCAATATCACCGCGTTTCTTCTGGTATTCCCTGACCAATTTTATGAATCTGCGCACCAGCTCCTCTAATTTATCCTTGAGAAGTTTATGCCCCTTTTTCGCCAATTTCAATTTCTTCTTATAGGAAAGAAGCGACATTCTCGTAGCATTGATCTGCAGCTGCATAATATTTCCCCTAAAGCGCTTGAGTGAACTTCTTCAGGTGAGTCTCCAGTTTCTCCACTGCTTCGCTATCATAATACTTGTTGATAAGTTCATCTTTGATCCTCTTCAGGTCTGATTTGGAGAATTTTTTCAGCAGTTTCCATCCCAGATCCAGAGTATACTGAATTGACCTGTTCTCATCGTCACCCTGACTGATATAATAACGCTCGAAGTCATCGGAAAAAGAGAGATAGATCTTGTCCTTGTCGGAAAGAGCGCCTTCCCCAAGGATCACAGCCAATTCTCTTGCCTCAAGGCCCTGAGCATACATGGCGAAAAGCTGATTGAAAAGATCGGCATGATCTTCACGCGTTCTTCCTTCACCGATACCCTTATCCTTGAGTCGTGAAAGCGATGCCTGTACATCTACGGGCGGGTAAATACCTTTTTTGAGCAATGCTCTCGACAGGATGATCTGGCCCTCGGTGATATACCCGGTAAGATCGGGAACCGGATGCGTTTTATCGTCTTCGGGCATTGTAAGGATTGGTATCTGAGTGATCGAACCGCTTTTACCTTTGATGCGGCCCGCTCTTTCATAAATACCCGCAAGGTCAGTATAGAGATATCCCGGGTAGCCGCGGCGGCCCGGAACTTCTTTTCTTGCGGCGGAGATCTCACGAAGGGCTTCACAGTAATTCGTCAGATCCGTCATAATGACCAGAACATGCAAGTCCTTCTCGAACGCAAGATACTCGGCGGTGGTCAAGGCCATCCTCGGAATAGCGATACGCTCAATGGCGGGGTCATCCGCCAGATTGATAAACAGAACCGCGCGCTCAATAGCGCCGGTCCTTTTAAAATCGGAAATAAAATATTCGGCTTCCTCGTAGGTTATACCCATCGCGGCAAACACAACAGCAAAATCCTCGCCCTTTCCTACGACCTTGGCCTGTCTCGCTATCTGCGCCGCCATCTGAGCATGGGGAAGGCCGGAACCGGAAAATATAGGCAGTTTCTGGCCTCTGACCAGCGTATTAAGCCCATCAATACATGAGAATCCCGTTTGTATGAATTCCGAGGGATATGTTCTGGAATAAGGATTGATCGGTGTGCCGTTGATATCGCGTTTTTCTTCCGGAACGATCTCACCGCCATCATCAATAGGGCGGCCCTGTCCGTCAAATACACGGCCCAACATATCGGATGAAAGGGATATCTCAATGGATTTTCCCTGAAATCGAATCTTCGCCTGAGGAAGGTTCAGTCCCGATGAGCCTTCAAATATCTGTATCAAGGCTCTATCTCTGTCAACCTCAAGCACCTGGCCCCGGCGAATATCTCCATTTCCTAATTCTATTTCCACCAACTCCTCATATTTAATCCCTTCGACCTTCTCAACTAAAAGAAGCGGCCCGGAAATCTCTTTTGAAGTCTTATATTCTCTTGCCATCTTATTCCTCCACCGCTGTCAGGAGTTCCTTTATTTCTTTCGAAATGGAATCCTTTATCTTGTCTATATCTTCAAGTTTATCTTCAGGGATATATTTCATTCTCGCTATACGCTCAATGGATTGGATCTCGGCTAGTTCGTCAACCTTCATCCCGTTCTTGATCCCGGTAGTGGATTCTTCCCACATAAAGAGAATGGTATCAAGCATCTTGAACATCTTCTCAAAAGAAGTATAGGTATCAATATCGGAAAAAGCGTTCTGATGCAGAAAATCCTCTCTGATCAATCTCGATATCTCAAGGGTTAATCTGTCTCCCTGTGACAGGGACTCGACACCCACCAGACGAACGATCTCGATCAATTCCGACTCTTCCTGAAGTAGCCTCAATGCCGCCATTCTCATTTCCGACCAGCGGGGATGCACCTTCGCTTCAACCTCTTCTTGAATATTATCGTAATACAGGGAGTATGAATTTATCCACGATATCGCGGGGAAATGCCTCCGGTAAGCCAATGCGGATTCCAATCCCCAGAAAACCTTTACAACCCTGAGCGTGGCCTGAACAACGGGATCTGAAAGATCTCCCCCGGGAGGGGAAACAGCGCCTATGACTGACAAAGTACCATGTCTATCGTCTTGGGAAAGACATGTAACATCACCAGATCGTTCATAAAATCCCGCGATACGAGTTCCGAGATAGGCGGGATACCCTTCTTCCCCGGGCATCTCTTCGAGACGGCCTGACATTTCTCTCAACGCTTCCGCCCAGCGGGAAGTCGAATCCGCCATCAGCGCTACATCATATCCCATATCCCTGAAATATTCCGCGATCGTGATGCCTGTAAATATAGAGGCCTCTCTTGCGGCAACGGGCATATTGGAGGTATTAGCTATTAGAATAGTTTTCTCCATTAAGGATCTGCCTGTATTCGGATCTACCAATTCCGGTAATTCATTGAGAACATCGGTCATCTCATTTCCACGCTCGCCGCAGCCGACATACACGACTACCTGAGCATCCGCCCACTTTGCCAGCTGATGCTGGATTACGGTTTTGCCGGAACCGAATGGGCCCGGTACGCAGGCCGTGCCGCCTTTTGCTATGGGGAAAAATGCATCGATCACACGCTGTCCGGTAACAAGCTGCCTGGTCGGGGGATTTTTTTTCTTGAAAGGGCGGCCTTTTCTTACCGGCCATTTCTGCATAAGCTTTATCTCAAATTCCTTTCCGTCAGCCGCTTTGATCACGGCAATGGTTTCCTCAACTGTGAACTCACCTTTTTTAATATAGGCCAATTCTCCTTCGAGGGTATTCGGCGGCACCATGATGTAATGTTCAATGGTCTCATTTTCCTGGACCATTCCCACAATAGTGCCGGGAAAAACCTTGGCGCCTTTTTCCACAGAAGGTTCAAAGGCCCATTTCTTCTCTTTATCAATACCGGAAATCTCAATGCCTCTTGAAATAAAATTTCCTGAAATTTCAGAGATCTTCTTCAAGGGTCTTTGGATACCGTCATAGATCGTTGACATCAGGCCGGGTCCCAGCTCCACAGACAAGGGAGCGCCGGTAGATATTACCTTCTCTCCGGGTCCGATGCCGCCGGTCTCTTCATACACCTGAATATAAGCATGATCGCCATGGATCTCGATAACTTCGCCAATGAGGCCGAGATCACCGACCTTAACAACATCGAACATATTGACCTGTGCCATACCGCCCGCGACGACCAGGGGGCCGGCAACCTTCGTAATAATTCCTTCTACACGCTTCTCGGTCATAGTTTATTCCTCTTTCATTAAGTTGGGTCCAACAACTTTTTCTATCAATTTAACGATATCCTCCCTTGAACTTTCTTCGCTGTCCAGAACGGATGGGATCAGCGTAACAATGGGATACGGTTTTTTCATTGTATCGTTCACTTCTTTTTCAATGAACAATACCAGTTCTTCTGTTATAAAAATAATTAGTTTTTTCTGGGAGACCGCCTTTTTAAAGATCTCCTTGACATTCTCCGCATCGGCGATCAATGTCTCAAATCCTATCGCCTGGAAAGGGAAAATGGTTTCCTTATCTCCGATTATCGCGATCTGGCTCATATCAACTCCATGATCTCTTCGTAAGAAATATTTCTCATCTTCGCTAAAAAGATCTTTCTCAATGTCTTGAGTTCCTCTTTTTTCTTGTAAAAATATGAGATCAGTACCTCAATACCCATCGTGATGAATTCCGATTGAGACCGCAATCCAACAATGAACTCTCCTTTTGAAGCGGTGAAATACTTCAGTATCTCCACAGGGTCCTTAACATTCTGTGGAAACAATGAGGCATATTCTCCTTTATAAAACTTCACGAGAGCCTTAAAATCCCAATCCGCCATTTTTTTCAGATCGGAAGTGGGGGTGAAACCGTTCTCCAAAAGCAGCAGATGCCCGAAATCGAATATGGAATTCCTCATCAGAATGTAACCGTTGATCAGCTCGATATTGTGCCGATTCAAATAGACAAGGAAAGGAGAATCGATCTTAACGGACTCCTTAATGAGCTCGCTGTAATAGAATTTGTCGACCATCTCATTTATTCGAAGTTCGCCGTTATTAGCTTCACGGATATTATCGTTAAAATCGACAAAGAGATGTTTATACCTTTCCGGTATCATCTTCTCGTCAAAATTGCCATCCTCCACTATTTCCGCTCCGATATCGCCGTAGGGAAAGAGCTTTTCTTCATAATCCTTTCCGTAATACACATGCTTCAGGATCATCTTTATATTGTATGAATCAAAGTAGAGATTGAAAAAATCCCTGATCCCCTTTTCCGGTGAAAGGAAAGTAAGCTCATCGATCAAGTCCTTATAGACCTGAAAGAGCAATTCCTCAAAGAGGAAGTCTCTCTCAAATTTTTCAATATACGGCTTGTAACAGGATTCAGAAAGTTCGGAAAAGAAATGATCCATATTCTTGGCTGAAGCGAGCTTTGCTATCTTCTGCCTGTCCAGGAGGTTTGTCTCGAGAGCGCGTATGCGCCCGGACGCGTATGCGTACCTCCCGTCAAAGGTAGTATAAGGATAAAATTCAGTCCCTAGGGTCATTTAAAAAGCTCTCTTGCGATATCTGTCATTTTCTTCTCTTTGATCGATTTAATTATTACTTCAAAGGAAAGATTCACATCATAGCTCTTGCCGGTAAAGAGAAGGCCATGCTCAAATTTATCGGTATTGCCCATGAACTTGAGCTGAAGTTCCTTGCTCCCCTTAACGATATCAGAAATAAATGTCTCATCAAGATTCTTCTCTTTCGACCCTACCCAGCATTCATTGGTCTGCTTGATGATATCAAGGTCGACAAAGCTCTTGACGAAATTCTGATAGTCTGCCTTGGGAAGCTTCAATACCGCACTTTCAAGCTCTGTAAATACTGCGTCTAAGGCCTCTTTCTTCTTGCGGTTCAACTTGAGTTTCGCAGAAGAAGTGTGCGCCATATAAAGCCGGTCGAACTTTCTTTCGGTCTCTATGCCTATACGCACTTTCTCGGATTGAAGGCGGTTATCAATATTCTTTTTCGCGATCTTGATCTTCTCAGCTTTTTCCTTCGCGGCTTGCCTAAGGATGACTTCCTTCTCCTCCTGATACTCTGAAATTATCTTCTGAAGGATCTGGTCAATAGCCATTTGCTATCCTTTGAGACTTGAAATGGGCCACAGCCAGGCAAAGAAGGATATAACAAATCCCAAGATGGCATAGAACTCAACGATAGCGGCGAGGATCAAACTCTTTGCCGATTCCTTCGGCTGCTTGCCCGTCAACATAATTCCGGCTGCGCAAACACGGCCCTGATAGATAGCCGAGAACAGTCCCGCAAATCCTACGGGAAGAGCAGCGAAAAAGAAATACCATCCCTGCTCGGGTGTGATCACATAGCTGAATTGCTGAAGCTTCAAAAGAAGCAAGAAAGCGATCGCAAATCCGTAAATACCCTGAGTACCGGGAAGTGCTACGAGGATAAGGTATTTTCCGAAATGCTCAGATGTTTCCGTCAACGCTCCGGCTGCCGCCTGTCCCGCTGTACCAATACCATTTGCCGATCCTATGCCCGAAAGAACCACCGCAAGAAAAATACCTGCTAATGCCCATGCTAAACCCATAAGGTCCTCCTAATTATTTTCGTCATTGTCATACACTGTGAAGCGATATTCATTTCTGAACGGTTTATACGGAGTACCGGCACCTTCAAAGAACTGCTGGAAGAACTCCACGAATTGAAGCCGCAAAGAATGAACAAATGCCCCAAGCGCATTCAATAAAATATTTATAATATGCCCCACAATAAGGAGCAATGCCGCCGGTACATATCCGTATATCTTCAAAAGATCCACAAGTACAGCGGCAACTGTATTCAAAACGAATATCAATATGCCCGTGGCTAATCCCAGGGCAAATAAGCGCATATATGAAAGGATATCGCCCATAAGGCCGGTAAAGCCGAAAAACGCGTTGTAGCCACCCTTGAGCACTCTCTTGACACCTTTGGATTCCGGAGCGGAAAAGATGACATTCATTAATAATGATGTGACAAATATGGTACCCCACAATTGGCCGTTCACCTTCGCTCCCATAAGCATAGCGGCTAATTGAATGCCGGAATATATCATGAGTACGCTGGGAAGGTTCTGCATGATGCCATTGAAGAAATTCTTTCGTTTGAATTCCTTGAACATATTCATGATAAATCCCAGGCCAACCTGAACGGCTCCAAGGTAAATAGCAAATTTCATAAAAGGTATGGCGCTCTTATCGAGATTATCAATACTCAGGTTCAATGGTACAAAACGCGCCACCGCCTCGGGCAATGCGATCCCGAAGAAACCTCCGGTAAGGATGCCCATGACAATAGTTGCCAGTCCGGAGAAGAAAAAGACATAAACAAGCCCGATGGACTTGCCTAAGAACTTTCTCGCTTTCTTATTCAGCAGCACCAATCCGGTTGCCACACTAATAACCAGGCCGTAACCGGCGTCTGTGAGACAAAAACCGAAAAAGAAAGTAAAAAAGAGTGAAATAAATATAGTCGGGTCTATTTCCGAATAACTCGGCCTTCCATACATATCCGTGATGGTCTCATAGAAAGCGGCCGGTCCGATATTCGAAAGCTCCACGGGCACTTCATCATCGGGAGCGGGATCTCTGACCTCGATAAATATCCCTTCAAAGCCATTGAATTTTTCAGCTACCGCCTTCTCCTTTGCAGAAGGAATGAATCCTGATATGCAAACTGTTTTTGCGGATTCGGGAAGATTGACGGAAAGATTCCGCTGTTTTTTCAGATTCTCAAAGCGGTCGATCGTGATCTTAACCGATCTGATCTTCGGAATATATTCACTGAGGGAGGCCTCGGTCTCCTT
>JAIVYW010000034.1:0-9014 GCA_048635215.1 Candidatus Atribacteria bacterium | reverse complement strand
CATTATTGTCTGTTTCAACTTCCCTTTCTTCCTCGATTTACCTTACCGGTGCACTTAATTCGCCCAAACTTTTAAGCCGCAATGGCCCCTGCCGCTGGGTGAATTCAGTGCACCGGTAAGGTACATCGAGGAAGAAAGGGAAGTTGAAACAGTCAATAATGACATACTTGACCGTATCGACGCGCTTGCTGAAGAGATCAAGGAATTGAAAAGCAAGCTGAAAAATCCCGGCAAGAAATAGATGAAGAAAATTGCCATTTTAAGCGGGAAAGGGGGGACAGGAAAAACCTCCCTTTCCGCTTCCTTGATACTTGCGTTCTGTGATAGAACCAAAGTTACAGCTTTGGATTGCGATGTGGAGTCACCTAACTTAAATCTCCTTATGAAGGGGCAAGAAGTGAGGCCTCCCGAAATGGTCTTTGTTGATTATCCGCGAATTAACGAAGAGAAATGTAATTTCTGCGGAAGATGCGCGCGCGTTTGCAATTTCAATGCGATCGTGATAATGAAGAAACAGAAGAAAACGATGATCTGGGATGATCTCTGCCACAGTTGCGGAGCATGCCTTGAGCTTTGCCCGGAAAAGGCGATCGAGATGAAACCCTTTTCAGTGGGAGAAGTGAGATTCAATCAATTTCAGGATACACAAATAGTTACGGGCGAATCCGATATAGGTAAAATGATGCCTGATCCGGTGATCTCGAAGGTATTGTCATACGCCTCAGATGAAGGGATCAATATTATAGATTCACCTCCCGGGACCTCGTGCCCTGTGGTAAAAAGCGCCGTTACTGCAGACCACGCCATTCTGGTGGCGGAACCTTCGCCATTCGGCATACATGATATGAAATTGGCGATGGAGCTTCTCGAAGAATTAAAGGTCAAGTATTCAATAGTGATAAATAAGAGCAGCGGCAATGATTCAGAGATCGAAAAGATAGCCGCAAATTCCGATGTAGCGATCCTCGGTACGATCCCATTTGACCTCAAGGGAGCGGAATATTATTCCCGCGGTGAGATCGAGCGGTATTATGAATATTTCAAGGTACAGATCGATCAGATCGCTGAAATGCTTGCCAAGGTACTGGATTTATGAAACAGATAGTAATAATAAGCGGCAAGGGCGGGACGGGTAAAACTACCGTTGTATTGGGCCTGTTGCCTCTTTTTGATAATAGTGTGATCGTTGACTGTGATGTGGACGCTCCGGATGTTCATATTGTCTTAGAGCCGGATATTAAGAATGAAAATCTCTTTCCCGGCGGCAAGAATGCAATAATTGATAATCAGATATGTACGAATTGTGGGCTATGTGAGAAGAAATGTCATTTCAATGCAATCAGCAATATTGATGGTAAGCTCGAAGTAAATAAATTTCTCTGTGAAGGCTGTGGTCTTTGCTATCACTTATGTCCAGCCGGCGCAATAAAGATGGAAAAATCCATCGCCGGAAAATGGTATGAGTCCGAGAGTAAATTCGGCCCGTTTTATCATGCTAATCTGATCCCGGGCGAGGAAAACTCCGGCAAACTTATCACGATGCTGAGACATCAGGCACGGTTGAGAGCCGAAGAGGAGAAGCGTGATTTCATCCTGATAGACGGCCCTCCCGGAACAGGCTGCCCGGTGATCTCTTCCATTACTGGAACCGATTACGCGCTTATTGTTACCGAACCCACCGTATCCGGCGTTTCAGACCTCAAAAGAGCCCACTCATTAGCGACACATTTCAAGATCAAGAGCGCTTGTATTGTAAATAAGAGTACGCTGAACCCGAAAAAGACACAAGAGATACGGAGATTCTGTGAGACAAATAATATTGCACTTTTGAGTGAGATACCGTATGATATCAGGTATCTCGAAGCGATAGAGGAACGGATGACGCCCTATGAATATGGTGGCGAAGATATAAAAGAGACCTTCAAGACAATAAAGGAAGGAATCTTGAGAGGTATAAATGATCAATAAAGAAAGTGTGGTTAATGTATTGAAGGGGATCATCGATCCTGAAATGGGCATTGATGTATATACATTGAGGCTGATCAAGGACTTGCAGATATCTGAAGAAAATGGTGTGATAGATATTGTATTCAGGCCGGCCTCGTCCGTATGCCCCCTGGCTTTTCAATTGACGATAGAGATCAAGAAAGGATTGTTGGCCCTGGAAGAAGTAAAGGGTGTCAACATCAAAATAGAAAATTATTCTAATGCTGAAGCGTTAAATAAGCTTTTGAAGCAAATAAGAAAGGAGAGATGATGAAAATAGCAATTACATCACAGGGCCAGTCGTCCACTGCTAATGTTGATGAGAGATTTGGAAGATGCCAGTATATCGTGATCTATGATTCTGAATCAACAGAATACAGTATTATCAAAAATGACAGTGCCGGCTATGATCATGGAGCGGGCACAGGTACAGCATCGCTGCTTGCCGAGAAGGGTGTTGAAGTGGTTTTGACCGGAGGCCCGATGGGACCCAAAGCGGGTGATACATTGACCGCCGCCGGTATTAAATATGTCGAGAACCTTCCCGGTGTGGTCGAAGAAGTAGTTAAGGCATATTTAGCAAAATAGGTTGATAAGAGCACACGAGTTATGCAACTTTCACGAAGAGTCATAACATTAAATACGAGCCGGTAAATTTAAGCAAAGGGGAAAGAATAAGAGATAAAATCTACCATATTCAAAATGTAAATAGCTATTACAGTCGTTTAAAACGATGGATGGGGAGATTTAACTGGGTATCAACCAAATACTTATCATACTATTTGAGTTGGTTTAGAATATTAGACAAGACGAAAGAACAAGTAAATAGGACAAAAGCTTTTTGGAATAATTCACTTTTAATACCGAGAATAGTGACAGTAAGTGATGTAAAAAATGGCAATCAACAATACTTTTATACATAGCCATATTTAAAAGGAGGTAATTTATATGCCAAGAGGAGACGGAACAGGACCAAGTGGAAAAGGACCAGGCACCGGGAGAGGAATGGGCCGCAAAGCAGGTAATCCGCAAGGCGGAGTGGGTATCGGACAGGGTGGTGGAACCGGACAAGGTATGGGGCAAGGCGGAGGAAGAGGAATAGGACAAGGTGCTGTAATTGGCGGTGGAAGAAACGATGTTTCGATGAATCAGCCTTTGTCGGATGAGCAGAAAAAGGATGATAAAATGAACGCTGCAGGTAAACTCGCGTTTGTAAAAGAAGAAGAATGTATAGGATGCGGAATATGTATATCCGTATGTCCGGTCGGAGCAATTACAATTGATGCCAAAGCCAAAATAGATGAAGCAAAATGCAATGGCTGCGGCGAGTGTGTTTCTGTCTGCCCGGTAAACGTTATTATATTGCAGTAAATAACCGTTTTGTTAAATATTAAGAGGTAGGAGGTCAGAAAATGCCATGGGTTAATAAAGGAATATGTGTTGGCTGCGGGGTTTGCGTTGAAAAATGCCCTGTTGATGCGATTTTAATGGAAGATACAGGAACAGCTGTGATAGATATGGAAGAATGTATCCGCTGCGGTACATGCCATGATATATGCCCGCAGGAAGCGGTAAGGCATGATAGTGAAAATATTCCGCAGAGGATAAGCGATAATATAGAAAATGCTAAAAAGCTATTGAAAAAATGCATGACGGAAGTAGCGAAAAACAATTATATTGACAAATTGAAAAAAAATCTGAAAATGGAATCAAAAATTGCTATTGACTCGGCTGAAAAAATTGAAGAATTAAGATTCGAGAAATAAAACATACCGGGATCAAGTATGAAAAATTGAATAAGAAAAAAAAATGGGATTTATATAAACAAAACTCTTCGTCCCGGTAGGTCTACCGGAGCACAAGCAATGCTGAGCTTGCTCAGCAAGTCTGAAGTGTGAAGCATTAAGAAGTGTGAAGCATTAAGAAGTGTGAGGTGTGAAGTGTAAAGTGGGAAATACAAGAAACAAATACGAGATGGATCCTTCGCGGAAAAGCTCAGGATGACACAGAAATATTAATAACATTCAAAAATGTGGGGTGTAGAGAAGTTTGTTCAAAAGTTGAAATGTTCAAGGCTATGCTTCGCAGAGCACAAGTGACAAGTGCACAAGGCACAAGCAATGCTGAGCTTGCTCAGCAAGTCTGAAGTGTGAAGTGGGAAAATACAATATAAAATGATGCTTCGCAGTATCGAAGCGTTCAAAGGTTGAAAGGTTCAAAAGTTCGAGGTGGGTACAAAAGAGAATATGAGAAATTGATAAGATAATAAGTTGACAAGTTGATATTATAATGGGATAATTGGTTCTAAGATAGCGGAGGAGGATTTGTGACACAAATAGATTTTCAAATCGTATTGTTTTTCATACTTGTAATATATATTATTTACAGGATATTGGTTAGGACTAGTAGTCAAATAAAAAAGTTTAATGAGAAATACCATTTTATTAATTTCATATTTGTAGGCATAATGGGTGCGGAATTTTATCTAATTAAAGGGAACGCTTGTATCGCAATGTTGGTTACAATAATATTCGCTGCCGCTATAATTTATGAGAATAAAAAAATGAAAAAAAAGGGGAATGGAGAGGATCAGTAGGATATTTCGAGATTACCCTGATAGATTTCTGCGGAGGAAAAAATGAAAAGATTCCTTTTTCCCTTGATAGTCATGGTGTTTTTAAGTTGCAATAGTGATACGGTCGAGAAGGACATTTCCAAAACGATCAATGGTCTTATTTCCTATAGGAGAAATCTGATAGCTGGGGAAAAGATCGTTATTGGTGTTAATTCAAAAAGAGGAATAAGAGATGTTAAAGGAAAATACAGCATTAAGATCGATGGAAAAGAATATCATCCTGACGAACGGGGAACCATTTATCTGCATCTTGATAAAAATGAAGTGTATAAAGATGTAATTCTCAGAAAGAGAGAAAATCTGAAAATAATGTTTGCTGTGAATTTCGCCATTAGTCAGGACTATAATAAAAAAAGAAAGCTTTTCAAAGAAGATGATTATGAATTTGTTGAGCTACTTAATGACAAACTGATCAAAATAAATGCTGAAAAGAACTATTATAGCGGATATAAGGAAGACATCGAGGGGTTCACGGAAAAGATAAAAGAAACAATAGAAACACTTTTTCAATACTTTCCGAGAACATTTGTAAAAAAGGAGATCTTTCTATTGAAAGAGGGTAATTACCATTATCCTGAAAGCAATAGATATGTTCTTGTGGTGAATGATTATTCGGATCTTTATGGTGTGCTATATCAATTTATCCACGAGCTTGTGGAAATTTCCACAGTTAAAAAATTCAATCTTTATACCAATAACAGTGCTGAGGATCAAAGATGGATAGGCGATGGTATCGCTAATTACCTGACCTTTCAACTGACTGAGCGCTTCTTTGGTCTTACGGCCAAGGCGAATACGACCTTTGCAATGCATAAGTTTATAGAAGAAAATGTTGCTTACGATCTGTTATTGTGGGAAACAGTAGGCTTGGATGATAAGACGGATGTCGGGAATTTGAGTGTTGCCGGATATTATATAGCACCCGTAGCATGGGCTGATATATTTTACCATCTTGGAAATTCCGCGGCGGAAAAGATCCTTTTGAAATACTCACGCAATAATTACACGGGCATAAATGAGATACTGTCATCAAAGGGAATATTTCCAGAGACAGTAGTTGGACTTAAGAAGGAGCAGATCATTGAGACTGCCGAAAAATATGGTTTAATTCTCGATGTTCCTGAAGGTATGGTCATTATACCCTCGGGAGCTTTTTACTTTGGTAAGGAAAGAGTGCTGACGAAGTTGGAAAAAGCATATTTCATCGACAGATATGAAGTTTCAAACGCACAATATCTTGAATTTCTGGAGGCTAATAAGTCAGAGGATCTGGAAACCCTCATTTATTTCAAATACTCCGATATTGTCTCAAATGATGGACATACCTATATAAAAGACGGAAAGGAGAATTATCCAGTGACAGGGCCTACTTTCTTTGGAGCTAAGCGATATGCGGCTTGGGCAGGAAAAAAACTACCGAATGAAATGCAGTGGGAAAAGGCCGCCAATTCTCAAACGCCTTCTCCATACCCATGGGGTTATGAGTGGGATTCTACAAAGTGTAATTTTAAGGATAATGGGAAGAGTGATGGCTATATCGAAACTTCTCCGATAAATGCTTTCGAAAATGCAAAAAGCTTCTACGAAACAGTAAATATGGTCGGCAATGTTTGGGAATGGATTGACAAAGGAGCAAAAAATATCAAATTGCAAAAGGGTGGTTGCTACAAATACGATAAGGAGTTCCAGACAAATTATTCTACTTTGACCGCTGAAGCGAATAGGGGATTTCCCTGTGTGGGATTCAGGTGTGTGAAGGAAATACAGTAATGCAATTTTGAAAGTGTCAAAATGGCAACCTGGCACTATATTTTGACGGCATTCCAGATGGTGATTTATCAAATACTGTTATATCAGGCGTTTACATCGGATTTGCAACACAATATACCTCCGTCCCTCGTCTCTCGTCTTCTTCTTGCTTCGCTACGCTTGACTTTTTCCGAAAAATCCATTATACTGTATTAGATACATAGCACACTATAGAGGTAGGTATGAAGATAATTATCAATGAAACATCCCCAGTTCCCATATACGAACAGATCATGGACGGCATTGTCCGGATGATCGCGCTGGGTGAATTTGAAGAAGATGGAAAGCTTCCATCGGTGCGGGAGTTGGCCGTATTTCTAAAGGTTAATCCGAATACAGTAGCCCATACCTTTTCTGAACTTTCCGGAAAAGGAATAATCTATTCGAAACGGGGCCTTGGAAATTTTATCTCAAGGGGCGCGAAGAAGAAATGTCTGGAAAATGTGATAAGGAAGGTTCGCACGAATATTTCAGGAGAAATAAAGATCCTTTCGGATATCGGATTACCGGCAAAAGAAATAAACAAAATAATTAATGAAGTAAGGAGAGGGAAATGAAAGTATTAGAAGTGAACAATCTTAAGCTTGGTTTCGGCAGAAAGAAAGTTCTTGAAGATGTCAGCTTCTCGGTTGAGAAGGGAAAAGTCGTAGGGTATGTCGGGAGGAACGCTTCAGGAAAAACCACTACAATAAAATCGATAATGGGCCTCTATGCTCCTGAAAAAGGGAATATTGCCCTCTTCGGAGAAAAAAATCGCAGAAAACAAGTAAAGTTAAGAAGAAAAGTCGGATATGTTCCAGAAGTCCACGAGTACTACGAAGCAATTTCGGTAAAAGGCGCCCTTGAATATGTCGGCTCATTCTATCCAACATGGGATAAAAAATATGAAAAAGAACTTATTTCCCAATTTCATCTGGATAACAAGTCAAAATTCAAGGATCTTTCAAGGGGAGAGAAGGCCAAGTTGTTCTTGATCTTTGCTCTTGCCCACCGTCCCGAACTCATCATAATGGATGAGCCTACTTCGCACTTGGATCCCGTTGCCAGAAGCGATTTCTGGGAGTCAACGATAGCGATGATCTCCGAGACAAAGACCTCCATTCTCATCTCGACACACATACTTGCTGATATTGAAAAGATCGCGGATGAATATGTCCTTTTGAAAGACGGGAAAGTGGAGTTTCAGATGGATGAACAGCAACTCAGAGAAACTGTGAAAAAAACCACGCTCCCGCTAACTGAATATGAGAAGATCAAGGATCAGGATAATCTGCTTTTTGCCAGGAGGATCGCCGAAGAATACGAGATCTACATGGAGAATCCTGATATCAAAGGAGTAGATACTTGGCAATCTCTTTCTGTGGAGGAAATACTTGTTTCATATCTTAGAGCGGGCAATGGCAATGAAGGCTGAGATAAGGAGGATCCTGAGGACCTATGCCTTCCCTGTAATAATATTAACCATTTGCGCATTTTTCTTGCCTCTCTCAGTGAAGATCCTCGATGTACGCTTTTTCAGGGCGATCGGCATAAGCATGCAGACCGAAATAATTAATATTCTATGGGCATTATTTTTAATCATTTTAATGTATCTATTTACCGCTCGGCCGAAGGGGATCGACTATGAGATGACATTTCCAGCTTCACGGTCACGCCAGCTGATCTCAAGATACATTACGGTCCTTGCCTATTTTGTGTCAATATATCTTCTGATCTTGATATTCACGAAGACAAATATGCTTGGGATGAATTTTGTGGTATATTTTATCTTTATTTCATCTGTCTTTGCCATTACCTATCTGTGGCTGGAATACCGTAATCAATTTCTGATCTCATTGGCTTTGATGGTGATAATAGTATTTGTCTTTTTCAAGGTAGTGCATTCGTCTCCGTTTGATACGAAAGTTATTTCCGGTTCAAGCTGGTTCAATGATAATCTTTCATATCTCGCTATTCCTTTAGTATTTCTGGTATTCTACCTGTTTGGCTGCAGGAAGAAATTCCTTACACTCTTTGCGGCGATGGCAATATTTACCCTGACTTATTCATGTTTTCATTATCTTGAACATTATTCGCCGTATGGAAAAACGATTTCGATGTCGGGTTACAGGGAGTTCATCACTCTTCATAAGGCTACAGCGGATATTAAAAATATCAAATATAATATTGAAGCGGGTGATATTGAACCACATCAGATTAATGATCAGAATCTGGGTTTTAAATGTAACTTTTTAGATGCTCAGGCGGAATTCGTTCTGGACAAAAAGTTCGACATTATTATTTCGATCGAGTTGATCGAGCATATTGAAAATCCATTTCATTTTATTCGTGAAATATCGAAAAATGGGATCTTTAGACTGGAATGTATCGGCGCTTGGATTTGGGTGCATGAGGCTTCCCCCCAGAAGAATCAACAGACTCAGAGCCCAGACGGAAGAATCAATCAGAATAATCAGGCATGGAATCGATCTAGGAATAAATTATGTCGACACTGCCTGGCCATATCATTTAGGAGACAGTGAAAAGATACTAGGAAAAGCCTTGAAGGACGGATACAGAGATAGAGTCAAGCTAGCAACCAAAT
>JAIVYW010000033.1:0-9013 GCA_048635215.1 Candidatus Atribacteria bacterium | reverse complement strand
TCTGTCTTCTGCGTTGCTCGTTACTTACATACCCCTGTGGGTATGCGGCGCTCCTCGCGCCTTGAATCCGTAACAAAATAGTTTCAGCCATTGTTACCGTCTTTATGAATCAGAGCACTGGAATCACGCGATAACATTCTCCACACCTATTTTTCTATCTTTACATACCGCAGTGGGTATGCGGCGTTCCTTGTGCCTTGAATGAAGAAAAAATACCATCAGCCATTGTTCATTTATTTATTGATCAGAGCACTCTAGCAAAGACGGATCAAAACTCCATTAAATAATATATTATTTTCTTTTTGAGCATCATGAAATGATGTGAGAAAAACAGATGTTAGTAATGAAAAGAGGGATTATCGGGTCCACGATGTAATCGGTGTTTCCAAGGTCACAACCCCAATAACGATAATGACCCCGGACCATATAAAGGTCCGGGGTAAACTCCACAAGGGATGGATTCCCTGCTTTCGCGGGAATGACGGATGTGTTTCCGTTCTTTCTCCACCTACAAACCTATCACCATATCATCCTATTACCCGCTTCGGCACTGCGAAGCGTAACCTTGAACTTTTGAACCTTTCAACTTTTGAACATGCTACGCAGAGTATTCCAATACTCCAACTTTGGATCAGGCTATCTTGATAATCCCCATATTTTATTATATACTGCTTTTATATAAAGGAGAATTTATATGAATGAGAATAAGAGAAAACATGAACGGCTGCACACTCATAGCGCAGATATTAAATTCATGTTTGGCGGAGATGAAAAGGAATATTCGGCCAAACTGATTAATATAAGCGGAGGGGGAACCTGTCTGGAGTTAAATCTTGAAACTGACAGCGTGATCGAACTTTCTGTATTTAAACCGCTTGTCTTTGATCTTGAATTTAAAGATAAGGTGATCGAGTGTCAGGGTCAGGTGGTGAGGGTATTTACAAAACACGAAAATAATAGGACTCTGTATGATTTCGGTATAGAATTCAAAGATATGTCTGACACCGATGTCAGATTAATTTCAGATTATATCGATGAAAATTCGGACTGACCGTCCCTGATAATATCCGGATCAAGATCCATCAAGCTTTTTCTGAAGAGCCTCCACTTGCTCTTTGAAACGGATTAGCTCATTCCCCCTGGATTGCAGGATATCCTGAAGTTCTGTCATCTGCTCTCTCAATTCCTTATTTTCCTTCATGGTAGTCATCAATTTGCTTTGCATATCTGATTCATCTCCGCCAGTTGTTTGTTCGTCGCTGGGGTTTTCCTCTGGTTCCAGTTTCTGGAGATTCAGATATTCCGCAAGGGGATCCTCGACCTCTTTAAGTTGATTTCCCAGAACCTCGTCTATCTTTTTAAGAAGTCCCTCCATTTCCTTTTCTCTTAATTTCAATTGTTCACTCAATTCTTTGTTATTTTCTTTTTCCTTTTTGATCTCTTCGAGGATAATGGTTACTTCTTTATTAAGATCATCCCTTTCTTTCAGGATCTCCTCATTAGTCTTTTCCAGATTTGTGATCAACCCTTCTTTTTCAGCAATACCGCTTTTTATATTGCCGTCCTGACCTTCAAGCTGACCGATCCTTTCACTCAACTCTGAGACAAGAGTTTCCTTTTCGTCTCTTTCATTGCCGAGTTTTTCCAGGTCATTCTTAAGCCCGGAATTCTCAGAAGTCATTTCAAAAATGTTTTTACTCAGTTTGTCAATAAGCGACGCCTTTTCTTCAAGCTTCGATTTTCTATCAAGGTCGTCCTTAGATAATTCCTCAAGCTTTATTCCAAGCCGCTCGATCTGTTTATCTTTGTCTCCTATCTCCGTGCTCAGGCTGGTTATACCTTGTTCTTTTTCCTTGAGCTCATTCTGTGCCGTTAAATCGTCATGCGTGATTGCATCGAGTTCTTTGCTGATTTTTAAGATCTCACTGTCTCTCGATTCTAGATTGCTCTTCAGCTCAGAAGTGCACCTTTCTTTTTCTGCTTCGTTCTCTTTTAGTTTTTCATCATTTTCTTCAAGACTCTTTCTGAGGCTGCCTATAGTAGTCTTAAGTTCTTTAATGTGAGCTTTACTTTCTTCAGTATCGCCTTTTAAACGATCATGGTCGACCTCGGAATCGGAAAGCAGTTCCTCAAATTCAGAGATATCGGTATTCAGTTTATCTATTTGTTTTTTCAAGTCTTCTGAAATAGAATCCCTTTCATTGGCAACAGCCCTTTTCTCTGATTCCAGTTTTTCAATTTTATTTTCAAATTTGACAATTTTATTTTCCCGCTTCACCTTATCTTTGTCAGCGGCCTTCTGAAGTGATTTCAATTCCTTCACTTCTATTTTGCGATCATCCTTGTCCTTATCAAGGTCTTTTATTTCACCTCTGAGCTCACTTATGGTCGCACTCAGATTTTTGATGATATTGTTGTTGTTCTTCAAAGCGCTTTCATTATCCGATAGTTTAGTTGTGACCTTTTCAAGCTGCTCGCTCAGGTTCTCCTTGTCAAAAGCATAATCGGACAAATTATTGTTCAGATCATCGAACTCGATTTGAATTCTTTCTTTCTCAGCTTGAATCTCGTCGATCTTTAATTTTAATCCGGAAATCTCGGAAGTCTTTTCTTTCTGATCATTCTCCAGTTTTTCCAAAGTATCCACCGCTGTTGTGTTTTCCTTTAAAAGCCGTCTATTCTCTTTCTTCGTGTCCTTCAGGTCGTTTTTCGTCTCGTCACTGCTATTTTCGAGGGCTTTGAGTTGATTATATATTTCATTGCGGTCTTTTTCAATTTCTTCAAAGGATGCGCCTGCCGAGTCAGTTTGCTTTTTCAGGCCGCTGATCTGCTTGTTAAGGTCCTTGATCTCGCTTTTCATATTCAGGAATCTATCTTTGGCAAGTCCAAGTTTTCTCTGCAATTCTTCCTCATTCCTATCTTTCCGCTTCAGGATCTTTTCATGTTCACTTTTCAATTCTTCGAACTGTGATTTTAATTCACTCGATTTTTCAATTTCATTAAAGAGTTCGTCGAATGCCAGAAGGTATCTTGAAAAAAGTTTCTCTACCTCATTCAGTTTGATCAATGAGCCGAATTTGCCATATGAAGGCAGTTTATCAAGTTTTGGCAAGCGGTCTTTGTTTATCATGGTGAATTATACCAAAAATGCTTTTCTTATTCAATTGTTATTATCACAAATAGATAACATACATGAAAGGGCAGAGTGTCATTATATGCAAGAGAGAAAAGATGGTCCGCTGGAATTATGAAAAGATAGCAGGAATATTTCAATAAAGATGTCAGTTATCGGTGAAAAGGAAAGGAAAGCGTCAGCGATAGAGTATTATATGGAGAACTTCATAGATCGGAAGCAAAAGTCAATATGTTATGGCATCAATCAAATCAGGCATCAATCAAAGAATTGACATATCTCGGGTTATGTGTTAGAATTTTACGAGGAGATAGAATCATGGATGATAATAGAAAATTAAATGAGCAAGGTAAGCCCGGGGAATTGAAAAACACCGGTGCGTCAAGCGAATCCAAACCCACCGTCATTGGAGAATCCATACTGATAAGAGGGGAGGTATCTGGTAAAGAGGATCTTATTATTAAAGGTAAGATCGAAGGAAATATCAATCTGAAGAAACATCTTCTTATTGATAAGACGGGAGATGTCAAGGCTGATATTGATACTTCGGAGATCAAGGTCTCGGGAAAACTCACAGGAAATATCATAGCGACCAACCGCGTTGAGATAACAGATCATGGAAAAATGACCGGAGATATCAAATCTCCCAGAGTTGTTTTAGCTGACGGTGCGGTATTCCGAGGGAGTATCGATATGCAGAAAGGCACGGAAGACAAGGAATAATCTAAACGGAGGAAGGACATGGAAGATAAACATACTGTTATTGGAAAAACGATAGTTATCAAGGGCGAGCTTGAAGGTGATGAGGATCTGATCATTGAAGGAAGAGTTGAGGGGTCGATCAAGTTAAACAAGAATCTTACAATAATGGAGACAGGTGTGCTTGAGGCGAATGTTCAGACTCAAAACACCGAGATCAGTGGCCGGATAAACGGGAACATTACAGTAAATGATAAGATCGAGATAACCGAATCCGGTAGAATGATAGGGGACATCAAGGCACCAAGGCTTGTTATCAAGGATGGAGCTAAATTTCGCGGTAATATTGATATGATGAAAATTGATATGGGGGATCTTGAAATTTCTTCCAAAAAGGACGGGCCTGCCGAAGAGAAAAAAGTGGAACCTGCACCCGTTGAAGAAGTGAAAGAAGAGCCTGTAGCGGAAAAAGAAGCCGAAGCAAAGAAAGAAGAAGTGAAAAATGAAGAAAAGACAGAGATGAAATCCGAAAAGAAGAATGTGGGGCCAAATATTAAGCGCAAGAAAAGGAAATAGCATAAGTCTTGTGCAAAGTGGTGTAAAGAAATGGAAGAAAACAAAAGCAATATCAACGATCTTATCGAAATGGGGGAACTGTATTTAGAAGACAATTCTTTTGATGAAGCCCTAAAAGAGTTTCGGAGAGCTTATGACATTGACAGCAAGAACATTGATGTACTGAACTCACTTGCGTATTCATGTTATTTAAAGAATGATTATGATCAATCGCTAAAGTATTACAACGCACTTCTTGAATTGGGAGAGGATGATTCCCAACTTCATTTCGATGTCGGCCTGCTTTATTATCTGATGGACAAGCTTGATATAGCGGAGAAGGAGTTCAATAACTCTATCAATAGGGACAAGGATTTTCCGGATCCGTACTACTATCTCGCCAACCTCCATCTTTTAAACCGCCGGAAGAACGAAACTATTTCCAATTATTATGAGTTTCTTAAAAGGGAGCCCGGCAGTGAATTCAAAGAGCAGATACTAAAGGATATCTTTGGACTCCTGCAGCTGGAGGAAGTAAAGGAAAAAGGAAACATCAGTTTTTCAATATCAGCGCATGAAAAGGGGAATGACGCG
Source organism: Candidatus Atribacteria bacterium (assembly GCA_048635215.1). Lineage (GTDB taxonomy): Bacteria > AUK180 > AUK180 > AUK180 > AUK180 > JAGLWT01. The sequence continues at coordinate 4,032 of JAIVYW010000033.1, read as the reverse complement.
AATATCCTTTACAGAACGATCTTTCCCACAGCTGTGAAGATGAAACTGCACTCCGGCTTCAATGACTGGCAGGACATTCATGACAGGAAAATGATTAATATTTCCGATGATCTGTGGATCATCATAATAAGGGTACCTGAAGGAACTAATACCGTAGAATTCACTTTCCTTAATGAAAAAGGGGAATGTGATAACAATAAGGGAGCGAACTGGATAATAAGACTTTAGGGGAAGTAATAGTGGCGGTAGTCCAGCACTCTTGAAAAGTGCTGGATAAATGACAGTTGCTGCAAAACTGTAGGGACAGGGCTCGACCTGTCCTCCGTCATTCGGAAATAAAGCCCTTCTGTCATTCACAGGCGCATGACCTTGGGAACCCCGATTATATCGGGGAGCAGGAATCTATCTTTCTCGCTATTTGTCATCTTGAGTGTAACGAAAGATCCAGCTGATACGCACTCCTTGTGTTTTCCCTCACTATTCATTGTTCACTATACTTAAGCCTACAACCCTATCACCTTATCAACCTATCACCTATTTCACCACTTTTAACCTTGAACCTTTGAACTTTTGAACAATCTTCTTTCAACCTACAACCCGGCTGCCTATTTCCAAACCTTACACTTCACACATCACACTTCACACCTTTTTTTACACTTGTGCTCTTGTCACTTGTGCTCCGCGTAGCAGGCTGTCGGGTGCACTGCGAAGCTTAACTTTTGAACAATCTTCTCCACATCACACCTCGTACATCGTTCACCGTAGGGGAACTAAAGCGGATTTGCACTTCAATCTGAAAATGGTACAATAATTATAATGATGAAGGGCGATTACATCTGATAATAGAGCAATTTAAAATTTCCGAAACCACTGTCGCCAGTATTGCCGTTCCCTTGATAAATGTACATAAATATCGAGATAGTGCCTTGAATAATGCCCATATATTTGGTTTTCCTATGATTATTAATAGCATGGCTTAGGTATGGATTTGAATTTCGATATGAAAATGGTGCAATAATTATAATGATGAAGGGAGATCATATCTGATGATAAAGCAATTTGCAATAAACGCAATTTATCCCGTAGCTGCTTGCAGATATCGGGACAACCATCCACATCAGTCGGATGACTTTGGCTGAAGTGTATCGGCGCTTACGGACAAGATCGGATACTTCGCCCTAACAGTGAAGAACACAAAGGCATTCAACTGAAAATAAGTCTGGAAAATTCGCTATCTTGAAATAACTGCGCTAATTCCCGCTTTTGATCACAGCGATCTTACCGGCCATTCTATTGCCTTCAGGATCCGTGATCGAGTAGATATACACGCCTGAGGCAATAAGGTTCTCTTCATCGTTCTTAAGGTCCCAGAAGGTCTGTGGGCCCACGGGTGTCAACTCTTTTATCAGTTCCCCGGAAATAGTGTAGATTCTTATGGTACAATCCTCTGTGTATCCTTCAAAAGTGATCTCATATACTTCATCGGGGTAGATAACAGGATTCGGATAGGCTTTTACAAATTCAAGTGATTTGATCGTAAATCCGGTAAAATCCTGGATATGGTCTCCTGAAACACCCGGAATAACCACCTGTCCGGGTTCAAACCGGAAGAAATCCCTTTCCGGGATAACGGTATATGTTGCTCCTTCGAAAAGTTCTGAGAAGTTATAACTTCCTGTTCCGGTCGTTAATACCGTCCTGAACAGGTCCCCGAGGACATATATATCGAGTTCAACGTCAGGAATACCCTGATCATTCTGATCCTTAATATCCCCAGAAAGCGTATAAGCCGTTTTCGGTATTGCAGTATAAGTATCATTTAAAAAATCGCCGTTGATCGCCGTATATGTACGGCTGTCGGGTTCCAAATAATACATCGGATGGAAAGGCGTGACTGTGAAGTCCGCACCTTTTTTCAAATGTGTGAAATAGTATCCCTCCTCATCCGATTTACAAAGGACCTTCCTGCCTCCCGCGGTGGTGAACTCAAATTTGACTTCCGAGATCTTGCTCCCCATCGTATTGACAACAGTTCCCGCGATTACAGCGGCGGACTCATTGTCAAGAAGGAAAAGCCCTCTGTATGCGTTTCCGGCATATATCTCATTCCCATGTGCTGAAGTATATATTGCCAAGCCGGGAACATCCATGTAGGCGGACTGCACGGGGCTTTCCCGATCGCTGATATCATAGGCGATAATCCTGGAATTATAATAATCATAAAAAGTACTTGCGTAGAGAAAATCTCCCGTCATGGAAATAGACATCAGATTGTTTCCCGGAATTATGCTTTTTATAAATTGCGGATGCCTGGGGTCGTCAATGTCCACCACCGAAAAACGGTCTGGAGATGCTATATAACAGTACCCGCCCCCTGTTAATGTGATGCTTCCCGCAGGAGCAATTGAATTCAGTGTTCCTATCTCAAGGGGATTTGACGGTTCAGAAATATCTACCACGGAAAATCCATATGCGTGTCCGACATACGCGATATCATTTTCTATCGCGATATCATAGACATCACCGGAGGGAACATATTCCCCTACCTTGCTCAATACCCCTGTTCCAGCGATATCGATGATCAGCATTCCCAGGTCCTTACATGCGATATACGCATTATCCCCATAGATAGTTACCCCCCAGAACCAGTCGGTGGAAATAGGGTAGAACGCGACAAAATCCACATTGTAGGGGTCAGAGATGTCAAACACCTTCAGCGCGGCGATATTAATTGCTCCGATGTCGGTGGCATAAGCGTAATCTCCCTTTACATCAAGTCCGTAGAAATGTCCCATATCATAATAGACATAATTTATCGCTTTCGGGCGCTGTCGGTCAGTGATGTCCATTATCACAAGACCATCGGCATCAGCTGCGGTATAAGAGTAATTACCCACGGACACCGTTTCATGAGGATATTCCGGAGAATTGTAATATGATAAATAGGAGGGTACCGAGGAAACAGATATATCATATATCCGCACACCGGTGTATGTCCCTATAAAAGCATATTCTCCAAAGACTTCGGCTGTAAGATATGTTGGAAATCTGTCGCCGGGGTCATGGGTTCCGATCTCAACCACATCATACGGATCGCTGATGTCAAGTATGCTTAATCCCTGATCGTCATATGCCACATAAACCTTGCTGCCGGAAATGCTCAGTTCTTCGAAATCCCATTGGTAAGAAAAAGTATCGGTTTGAACAGGGCCGGTAAGATCCGAGAGGTCTAACACCCTTACGGTGCTGTATGCCATTATCGCTCCGAAATCACCATCCACATCTATCTGTTGACTGCTGTAATATGTGGTATCGCTTAACAGCGCCGGCGATTGAGGATTTGATATATCGTAGATAAGAAGCCCGCCGCTTTCAAGCATATACGCTGCGGTATCCTGAATACATACATCTTCGGCATTGTAGGAATCCAGCTGGAAATCAAGTACGGGATTTGCCGGGTCCGAGACATCGAGCAGTCTGAATCCCTCGTCCCTTTCTACCATAAGCACCATGGATCCTTGCGCCTCTAAATTTGAAACCGGCTCGGAAGTCGAATATACACCGTGGTCCACCGGTGCGGAAATATCTGTGATATCAAAAATCCGCAGACCGTTATAGGTTCCGACATACGCCATATTTCAAACAATATCAATAGAATATACGGACGCATCGAGCTCAATGAATCCCTTCTGATACGGATAGTTTTTATCTGTAATGTCAACAACTACTACCAATTCTTCTGTTGCTATATACAGAGTATCCGTAGTTGCATGTGTTTCTACAACTCTATGGCACAGAAATCCCCCCACATAGTTCATGTTCAATGAATCCGAATATCCTGTTCTGCCCAATATAATGAAAAATATAGAAAGCAACAGGATGAAATAGCAATGTCTGAACGAACCCCTTTTTCTCATTTCGAACTCCTATGATCTGAATAATTATAACATTTCTCAAGTATGTGTCAAAGTGTGTTCGTAATTTGAAAGCTCTTTCGGACAGAATTGTTGTCTATTTCAGTTTAAATCCTAT
>JAIVYW010000032.1:0-9210 GCA_048635215.1 Candidatus Atribacteria bacterium | reverse complement strand
GAATAAGAAAATACTATGAACATTTACCAAAACAATTAGAAAAAGAAGGAATTGATCCGAGAATACCATGGTTATATAATTTAAAAATGGATTTCCGGTTTAAATAAAAATGTCTAATTAATTACCCCTGGAAAATCGCTGATGTAATCGGGGTTCCCAAGGTCACAAGCCCGATAACGGGAATGACACAAGAGAAAGTGATAGTATTAGAAGATGTGTGGAGAATATTTCCATATGATTCTACACCCATTCTCCCTCCACCCGCCCGAATTCTCCAGGGACGGAGGTGGTGAATTTTTCAACCCACTTATTTGTCTAAATTGGATGTATTAAGTTAAAATATTCAACCTTCCGTCCCGTAGGCTGATAGCTCCGGCATTATATATTTTGTTGCGGATAAGTTAATGATGAATGTGAAATAGTGTATTTTTCGGTTACGGGTGTGGATATTGTTTTATTCTCCCCACTTTACACTTCACACTTCAGACTTGTGAGCGACTCGTGAACGCTCACTCTAACCCCTCGCGGAGTTTGTTGATCTCGTTCTCGAGCATCTTTGTGTGAGCGGGTATCTGGCACAAGTGAAATGCCTGCTCGTAATATCTCATCGCTGCCTGCTTATCCTCTTTTACCTTCATCAACAGTTTTCCCATCCTGAAATATACGATATGGAGCAGGGGATGATCCTTATAGGAAGAGACGATGATCTTGAAAATATTACCCACCTTCTTGAAATCCTCTTTGGGGTGCAATATCTCGGAGTAGTAGAGGAGCTGTTCGAAAGAGAAGGAGATCTCCTTCAAATCCGCTAATTTCTCAATGCTGCTTATGAATTCTTCGGGATTCTTATTCAATCTCAGCTCATCAAGTTCTATAAGTAGCATGATCGTCTGATGGGGCTGAGGACGGAATTTCCTGGCAAAGATCTCTTTCCTTTGTTCTCTGAATTTCGTTAATTGCTTCGGATGTTTTTTATTCAAGAGTATCCCCTCATACGCCTTTATCAAAGCCTCATCATAATTTTTTGATGCCATCAGCGCTACTGCGACGGATGAAAGTATAGTTGAATAAAGCACACGGTTCTGCCGGGTAGCTCTTTTCAAGAAAAGCTCTCCGAAAGAACAAGTACTTTCATACATATGATCGGTATTCATATCAAAGAGAATGGCCGGCATAATATCATTACTGAGTATCTCATCTCCAAAATCAGAATATGCCGCCAGAAAGGTGTTGCTCAGGCTGACATCATTTCGGACAAGAATGGGAAAGATCTTCTTGTATACCGTCCGCAGGGATGCTCTATCCTTAATGGCGCGATAGATCTCGAGCTTCTTCTCATGAAGCGGAAGAAAATCGGGCATTACCTCCAATGCCTTCTGGGCGATGTCAAGGGCCTTGCGATGCTTTCCCAGCGCCATCTGGTCAACAATATCATCAATATAGCTCTGAGGGTTTTCCAGTGAAGAAGAGACGAAGTATTTCTCCTTCAAATATGGATAAAGCGGCGTGAAGCGTATTATCGAAGTTATGACAGCTCCCGTGAGGAAACCTCCTATATGCCCCGAGTGAGCAATATTATCAGCTTGATCGAGCATGTGATTGACTATTTCTACCGCGAACCAGATGGGAAGCGCGAGATAGGCCTTTAAGAGGAATGTTTTTGTATATACCCTGTAGATCAAGAGCATGATAAGGAAGTATTTTATCTCCCGATTAAAGAAGAAGACCAGAAATGCCGCCATCAAGCCTGAAATGACGCCTGAGGCACCGATAACCGGGATCTCGCTCATAGCCCCGTGTATATAAGCGGAGCCGATGGCACCCGCAATGAAAAATATAATATAATTGACCTTGCCTAAGAAATCCTCTACAAGGGCACCGAAGAGGAAGAGGAACCACATATTGGATATCAGGTGCATGAATCCGCCATGAATGAATGCGCTTGTTACCGCGGTGAACACAGACGGTTTTTTGGGATCAAAACGGAACTTTATTATCGCGAGACTGCTTCGTATGGCCTCCAATTCCTTATGAAGCTCATCGAAAGTGATCTGGGCATGATCGCTCTGCAGTTTCAAAGTGCCCCCGAAGGCCTCGTTCATCTTTTGATTGTATATCGCCTTTTGCTCATTCCAGGGAAGTTTGGCGTAATCGTGGTCATACTTGAGTTCATTTAGAACAATGATCCTTACTTCCTCTTGTATCCGGTATAATTCTTTCTCCGCTGCTTTTCTCGCTCCGTGTGTGGACATGAAGATAAGTACCATACTGCTGATTAGTATTATCGTGATGACCGGTATCTTCCTGAATTTTTGTGTTGTGCCGATAGGTATTAGAAACACTTTTTCCTCCGGCTTATTCTAACAAATGCTCAGGAATTTGGCAAATAATATATTTTACTTTATTGAATCCAGAAATGGCTTCAGTTTCGCCTTTTGATTTTTTGAGAGTTTTTTCGGCAGAACGAGTTTGACCTTCAAATAGAGATCACCCATCCTTTTTCCCCTCATTACTCCCTTTGCTGATATCTTCAACCTATTTCCGTTATTGGTGCCTTCGGGTATCTTAACGGTGATGATTGTGCCGAAATGTTCTATTTCCCTGCTGCCTCCGAGCAGTGCCTCCGATAGGCCTATCTTAAGGTCCATATGAAGATCATTTCCCTCTCTTCTATAGATACTGGAAGGCATTACGGAAATATGGATCACAAGAGGGCCTGTAACACCTTCGGAACTGTTTCCGAGGTCTTTTAATGTGAGTTTGTCTCCTTCTTTTGCTCCAGGAGGAATATTGACTGTTTTTGTTTCTTTTTTAGGGGTCTTACCGCTACCTTTGCAGAAGGAGCATTTTTCAACAGTTACCTTGCCTGTCCCTTTGCAGACCCTGCACGGTTGAGACATTATTCCGGCGACGATCACAGAGCCTTTCCCATGACAGGTAGGGCAGGTTTCCTGCTTACTTGCTCCGCTTCCACCGCAGAATCCGCATGTTGAATGGCGCGAATACCTTATTCTTCTCGCTGTTCCTCTGATAGATTCATCAAAGGATAGGGACAATTGAATATGTATCGCCAGTTGGTCGTATGACGGCCCTCTTTTCCTATTGCCCACTCCGCCTCCGAAAAAACCAGAAAAGATATCCGTTATATCTTCAAATCCTCCGCCTCTTCCTTCGAATCCGCTGAAAAGGTCGGAAATATTGAATCCCGCACCGCCTCCGCCGGGCATTGCTCCGCCGTACTTTCTGTAAGTGTCGTATTTGTTGCGCTTTTCCTTATCCGAGAGGATCTGATACGCCTCATTGACCTCTTTGAATTTATCAGCAGCTCCAGCGGCTTTATTGATGTCCGGGTGGTATTTCTTAGCCAATTTACGAAATGTTCTCTTTACCTCGTCTTGAGAGGCATTTTCCGGAATCCCCAATACCTTATAATAATCTTTTATTTCCACAGTTCAACTCCGCGCGGCGGGGCGGAAAACCGCCCCGCATAAATATATGTAAACTTCTATTTTTCGTCGAAATCAGCGTCGATCACATCATCTCCTTCAGCGGCTGGCTCTTGCGGCGCTTCTTCGGCTCCTTCCTGAGATCCCTGCTGCTGTGACTGCTGATCGGCTGCATACTTCTGATAAATTCCCGCAAAGAACTGTGAAAGGTCGTCAATGGCTTTCTCGATATCTTCCTTGGAATCGCCTTTTGCCTTTTCCTTGAGGGTCTCTATCTTCTCTCCGATCTCCTTTTCTTCATCTTCCGAGATCTTCTTGTTCTCTTTCATTTCTTTGACGATCTTCTCCGTTTGGAAAACAAGATTCTCCGCCTTATTGCGTGCTTCGATGATCTCTTTTCTCTTCTTATCCTCTTCCTCGTTATCCTTTGCCTCATTGACCATCATTTCTATATCATCATCGGACAGTCCGCTTGAAACCTGTATCTTGATCGTCTGTTCCTTACCGGTGCCCTTGTCTTTCGCCGTAACATGAAGAATGCCGTTCGCGTCGATGTCAAAGGTAACCTCGATCTGAGGGACGCTTCTCGGCATCGGGGGAATTCCCGCCAATTGGAATCTTCCAATGGTCTTATTGTTGGCTGCCATTGGCCTTTCACCCTGCAGAACATGTATGTCGACTTCGGGCTGATTGTCAGCCGCCGTAGTGAATATTTCCGATTTCTTGACAGGTATCGGTGTGTTTCTGTCGATCAGCTTTGTTGAAACGCCGCCAAGTGTTTCGATACCCAGTGAGAGAGGAGTAACATCAACAAGCAGGATATCTCCGACTGACTTGTCACCGGAAAGTATGCCTCCCTGAATTGCAGCGCCGACAGCGACCGCCTCATCGGGATTGATCCCTTTATTGGGCTTTTTCTTGAAAAATTCCTCGACCTTCTTCTGCACAAGAGGCATTCGGGTCATGCCGCCGACAAGGAGTATCTCGTCGATCTCAGAGACCTTTAACTTGGAGTCCTTTACCGCTTTCTTGCAGGGCTCAATGGATTTCTCGACCAGGTCTGAAACGAGATTCTCATACTTTGCTCTGGAGATATTCATCTGAAGATGTTTGGGGCCGTTCGCATCGGCGGTAATAAACGGCAGATTAACCTCGGTTTCCAGTTTTGAAGAGAGGTCAATCTTTGCTTTTTCCGCGGCGTCTTTCAATCTCTGGAGTACGATAGGATCGCTCCTGAGGTCTATGCCCTGTTCTTTTTTGAATTGATCTGCGATGTGATTGATAAGGATCATGTCGAAATTGTCACCGCCGAGGTGAGTGTCGCCATTGGTTGATTTGACTTCGAAAACACCGTCACTTATCTCAAGTATGGAGATGTCGAAGGTACCTCCGCCAAGATCATATACCGCGACCTTCATGTCTTTCTTCTTGTCGGCTCCGAATGCCAAGGCGGCGGCTGTCGGCTCATTGATTATCCTGAGCACATTCAGGCCGGCGATCTTGCCCGCATCCTTTGTAGCCTGTCTCTGTGAATCATTGAAGTAAGCGGGAACGGTTACTACCGCATCCTTTACCTCTTCTCCGAGATAATCCTCAGCGATCTTCTTCATCTCTTTAAGGACCATGGAAGATATCTCTTGAGGAGTGTATTTCTTATCCCCGATCTTGATCACGACATTCTGAGATTTTCCTTTGGAAACCTCATAAGGAATGATCTTCAATTCTTCGGAGATCTCGCTGAAGCTTCTTCCGATAAGCCGCTTAACTGAGAAGATCGTCTTCTGGGGGTTCGTTGTAGCCTGTCTTTTCGCGGGCTCTCCGACGATGATCTCGCCTCCTGATTTAAAGGCAACAACTGAAGGCGTAGTTCTTCCGCCCTCTGCATTGTGAATTACTTTTGCCTGGCCGTTTTCCATCAACGCCACACAAGAGTTTGTAGTACCAAGGTCAATTCCGATGACTTTTCCTGCCATGTCATTCCTCCTATTTTATCTCTATTATCTTGGAAGCGGAACTCTTTCTCTTCGGGAGTTCCAAGCGAAGTATTCCATCACGGTATTTTGCCGAGACGGCTTCTTCTATACCTCCATGGGCTATGCCCTATCGTCAATTAATTATGCAATCTGTGTGCCAATGACATAAAGACAGAAATATAGGAGAAAAGTGCTTGTAGTGAGCGCTTGAACTGTAAAGAAACTTTACAGATGGAATTTATCGTGTAAAGTTTGACAATTGCCTTGTATTTTGCTTAAATATCGCGTTGGAGGATCCTATGAAAAGATCGCTGTTAATACTGGCAGTACTGCTTCAGGCAATACTTATGTTTTCTGCCGATACCCCTTGGGGATATTTTAAAGCATATGGACAGGCATGGTATAAGGTGGAGGAATCCGCCGGGAATACCTTCCAGTTCCGGCGTGTCAGAGTAAAGACAGGCGGAGACATTGTAGAGGGCCGGATAGGCCTTGCCTTACAGCTTGATCTACTCTCAGATGCTGTGAATCTCCTTGATCTTAAGATCCGCTTTCATTCTTCGACATTTGACCTTACCGTTGGTAGGTTCCTTGTTCCTATGGACATATATACACCGTCAGCCCCGTTGAATCTCAACACGCTTGAGTATCCGCTGCTGGAGGAATTCAGTCCATGGAGGGAGGAGGGAATACTATTGAAGGGGACATTAGGACCGGTCGTGCTGTACGCTTTGGTCGCTAACGGCTCCGGCGCTAATACCTTCACCGGTTTCATTGACACTGATTCGGAAAAGGCGTACATGCTGCGTATGGATCTCGTTACATTTGAAGATATGTATCTCGGTGTCTCCGGATGGCAGGATCATTTCATAGAAGATGAGAGATGGTCGATCTCAAGAAGATTCAATATTTTCGCGAATATCCGTGAGAAGAATTTTCTCTTCCGCGCCCAATTCACTGCTGCGGAGGATGAAGATGAATTTGACCGGAATTTCTATTCATATTCCTATTTTGTTAATCTCTCTTTCTTCGTTTCGGATTGTGAATTCGTGACAAGATATGAATTTTTTGACCGTGATAAAGCTCAGCCGGGTGAAATAAGAACAAGGTTTACCGCCGGTATAAATTGTGATATACTCGGCCCTGGACTCAGATTATCGGTGAATTATCAGATCAATGGCGAATCAGAGGATCTTCTTAATAATATACTTATTTTTCAGCTGATCGCGGAATTGTAGATGCGGAATAAGGAATTCCGCAAGTACGAGGTGCGAAGTACGATGTACGAGGTGAAAACGCATAACTAATATCCACCCCGTAACACAAGAAAAGAGGGACATGTTGTCCGCCAAGCTTTGCAGTGGACCCAGTGTCCCAGTGGAACAACAGTCTGCCATGCAAGAAAATTGGGGACGGTGGTCCCGAAACTGATAGTTGCGGGATAAATAGGAAAAGTAAAAAGTAAAGACCAGGTACCTTTCCTTTCCCTCAAATCACAATGCTTGATACTGCATATAATGGATAATTGTATATTTCTCCGTCTTTTTTAAAATTCATTAAAGTTGTCCGGGCAATTTTTTGCGGGTTATACCTATTCTTATAAACAATTAAACTTTTCTTCTTTTTACTTAATCCGGATTTTACTTCAAGAGGGACAATACTATTTCCATCCGATAATATAAAATCTACCTCTGCGCTATTTTCACTTCGCCAGTAGTACAATTCCCTCCAATTATTTGCCATAAGTTCCTGCGCAACATAATTTTCAGTAAACGCCCCATTATATTCTAAAAAGAGTTTGTTTCTTTCAACAATTGTTTTTCCAGTCAAATTGAGCATTGCTCCTAAAAGTCCGACATCAAGTAAAAACAATTTGAAATTGTTACTTTCGCAATATGCTGAAATCGGCAATTTCGGTGTTTTTAGATTAAAGGACCGATAAATCAAGCCGGCTGTAACAAGCCAATCTATAGAATCTCTGTATCTTTCACCTTTTGCCTGCTTAGATATACTGCTATATTGAAATTTTTTATTTTCCTTTGCCAATTGTGTCGGGATGGAATTCCAGACATTCAATATATTTATGGCCTCGGATTTTGTCGGATGTTTTGAGAAGTCCATTGAATAAGCAATCAAGATTTCTTTTTGGATTTCCCGTACCGCGCCGAAATCCTTATCCTTTCTATATTGAAGAATTGCTTCGGGCATGCCGCCAATAAAAAAGAACAATTTCAGATATTCAGTCAATTCATTATGAAATATTTCGTTTATCGATTCCATATTATTTACATTATTTAATACGGTTCTTAAATTTGATTTTCCTATTCCATCAAGATATTCTTCAAATGAAAACGGAAAAAGATCTAAGAAATTAACTTTCCCGACAGGAAATGAACCGCTTTCCCTCATTCTAATACCGAGAAGAGAACCGGCTGCAGCCAAGTGATACTCATTTGCATTTTCATTAAAATATTTTAAGCTTGTTAAAGCAGATGGGCATTCTTGAATTTCATCAAAGATTATCAAGCTTCTCGGAGTAGCATTGTTTAGAATATTTGCAGTTTCATTCATTTCAACAAGGAATGTACTTTGACCCCTTGCCAGGTTATCAGAAGCACCAATACGGGTGAATATTTTATCAACAATGCCTATTTCCGCCTTTTCTGCCGGAACATAGCTTCCCATTTGAGCCATTAATGTTAATAAAGCTGCCTGACGGAGGTAAGTGGACTTTCCAGCCATATTTGGACCGGTTAATATCCAAATTTGTTCATTATCAGGATCCAGATTAACATCATTTGCAATAAATTCTTCACCCGGTTTCATAAACTTTTCAACCACCGGATGACGACCCTTTTTAATTTTTAGAATATTTTTCGTGGTAACATCAACTACTTCGAATTTGGCATATTTTCCAGAGATATTGACACAGTATGTGTGGCCTACCACAGGTAAAACTGACCCGTTCACATATCCTGCTGTGGGTGCTGCAGTAACAGTGTATATGGGAACTGCACCTATATCAACCAAATTACCAGAGATGTTCAAGGTCTGGTTAAATTTTAATGCACCATCTCCCTCCACCATTATGAGATCGTTCTCGACTTCACCGATATCAAAGGAGAACACATCGCCTGTGGATTCATAAATATCCAGTACAGCACTCCCTGAAGGCAACATGCTGGCGTCATGATACTGCTCACCACCAAAGAAGGTATTGTATGTTCCATTAATCAATACACTGCCATCGACATCTGAGAACTGCCAGATATCCTCAAGCAGGACGACCCATGATCTATTGTTATTTAAGAATTTAACATAACTAACTGTACAATTAATTATCAAATCATTGGTAGAAGCATTCCTGTATTCATAGGTCGATAAGTTCTGAATCACAATATCTTTAACAGGATTACCGTTTTTATCAAGCTCCAACCATATGTCTGAACCATCGATATCAATATCGAGTACTTCTATTGTATAGTTCTGGTAAAGGTCCAAGGATGGGGGAGTTTGTTCTATCACCAGGCTAAGATTATCAATCCAATATTCTCCGGTTCCGTTGGTATGCATTTCAAATCCAGTGATGTTGAAAGCATCAGATGGTATAATTTGTTCATGATAATACATCCAAAAATTATTGTCACCATCAGGATTTGGAGTCCACACGTACAGACTCTGTTCAGTGGCGTTGAAGTCAATATAATTGAGGTAGAAACTTATAGCATCGCCGCTGATACCACCACTTCTGGCTATATCAAAAGTAAATGTATAACTCTTTCCAGCAACGA
>JAIVYW010000031.1:0-9269 GCA_048635215.1 Candidatus Atribacteria bacterium | reverse complement strand
TGGCTCAGGCCCGCGACTGAGATAGCCAATCATATAAGGGCTTTTTCAGACTGGCCAGTAGCTTTTTCATTTCTTGCGGGCCGTGAGATCAAATTTATTCACTCTACCGTTTGTAAAACAGAAGGTGACTTTTTTCCGGGGCAGATACTTTCATTGGGCAAGGATCATTTTGAAGTCGGCACGGGGAAGGGCAGTATTGCCGTTCATGAGGTTAAGCCATTCGGGAAGGCCGCAATGGCAGCAAGGGATTTTATTAATGGTAAGAATATTGATATTGGTGATATACTGACAATGACCGATCCCGCGAAAAGAAGCGAAATGCCGCAATTAGACGGGTGTGAGAAATTCGACCGCATTACATTGCATCACACCAATACATTCAATGACAGCAGAAAGTCCGACGAGGAAATTATTCGGCAGGTCACTGCACTGCACTTGAAAAGAGGCTGGGATGCCATAGGGTATCACTTCTTGATCGGCAGGGACGGAAAGATATTTAATGGAAGATTTCCAGTGGACCCCGGCGCTCATGTAAAAGGGGAGAATCAGGGAAATCTCGGTATAGCCCTTATCGGGGATTTCGACCTTGATCTTCCGTCGGCCCGTCAAATCGACTCTCTTCTCACGCTTGTCATGAATTTGAGAGAAAGAACAGCGATCAAGGGAATATTTTCACACGGTGAACTCGCAAGGTCCGGAAAGACATCCTGTCCGGGTGCTCTGACCGATGCCTTATTGAGGTATATCAATGCTCCGCTTTGAAGAGAATATTGATATTGAAAAGTGCGTTTACTGCGGCAAGTGTATGTATGACTGCCCTTTATACGAAAAAAAAATGGATCAGGTGTTCTCCGTACGCGGGAAGATCATTGTTATGCGCGAAGGAATACACGATGACAGGCTGCTGGTATGCTCATATTGCGGTAATTGTATCGACCAATGCCCTTTGAAGATAGATATCTCCGGGTACTTACTGCTTAAATATTGGCCTAAATCATTCTTTCGCGCCAAAACAGTACCCATAGCAGAAAGGGGAATGCTCTCTCTTAAGTCAAGCGAATTGCTCTGGACTGAAGCGAGCGGCCTGGAAGAGGCCTTGGAAGGGCTGGGATTTGACCCTTCAATTAAGATCATAGAAACGAATGAACCTTTTTTATATCTCTTTCTGTACAAGTACAGGCAGTATTTCTCAAAGGAATACGAAATCGATTTTGTAAAAGATCAGAGCGGTCCGCTCCCTTCATATATGGAAAGGTATTTTTCGAAGGAAGGCGATTTTGAGCAAAAATATTATTATGAGCAGGAAACAGATGAATAACCTGGAAGATTGTTCAAAAGTTGAAAAGTTCAAAGGTTCAAGGCTATGCTTCGCAGAGTCGAAATGGTTGATAAGGTGATAGGGTGATAGGTTTGTAGGTGGAGAAAGATGGAGCCTTCGCGATGCTCAGAGTCTGCCCTGAGTGTATCGAAGGGATGACAGGATATGGTGAAAAAGAATGAGTAATTATGAGACTGAGAAAAATTATATTTGTCATTCTGAAAGAGCGGTAGCGACCGAAGAATCCATCCCCTCTGTCATTCCCAGGCGAATGACCTTGGGAACCCCGATTACATCGGGGAGCAGGAATCCATCTGGTATTTACTTCTTGTGCGTTCCCCCATTATTCACTATTCACTGTTCACTATATTCCGTCATTCCCGCGAAAGCAGGGAATCCATCTGGTATTTACTTCTTGTGCGTTCCCCCATTATTCACTATTCACTGTTCACTATATTCCGTCATTCCTGCGGAAGCGGAAATAACTGAAAACCATATGCGGATACTGTTTCCAGGTGGTTCTAGCGAGGCAAAGAGTTTACACGCTCCGCTTCCTGTCAACTCTTCGCTTGGAACTTTTACATCGGGACAGACGAACGCCGACGGCGTACGACATGTCCCATATCTTGATTGGGGTGCGGCGTGATATGATTGGAACAGGAGAATTAAAGTGTTAAACGAAATATTGATTTTCCGGTTACGGATGTGGATATTGTTTATTCTCTTCACTTTACACTTCAGACTTCACACTTCACACTTCGTTCGCCACGCAAACGACGGTCATCGTATTTATGAGAAAGTCCACTAAAACCCGTTACGGGCGCAAAATTTTTAATTATATTGTCTTGAATATCGTCGTATTCGCCGCCGCGGTGAATACCGGATTGAATCTGCTCTTCTTTATGGGCATCCTTATGGGTATTATCATGATATTGGCGATGATATCAGGAAATAACAATGTCCGCAATATCAATATTAAGCGCAGGATCAAATCGGAGGTTTACGAGAAAGAACAGGTCAAATACTCATATGTTATAAGTTCTCCGAATCGCGCGAGATTCATTGAGATCAAAGATGCTTTTCCTATGCATGCCGGAAGCGAGCCCGCATTTGTTGACGGCCTTGAAAAGGGAAAGCAGCTGCAGGTTGAAGCCGGCTTCACATTTACTATCCCCGGTGTCTTCTTCCTGGATAAGATAAGCATATCATCATCATTTCCCATAGCGATATCAAAGTTTTACAAAGAGTACACCCTCCATGACCGCATCGTTGTCCTTCCCGAATATTTTGATTTTACGGTCTTTCCCGATGAACGGCTGGAAGCCATGTCGGAGAATGAGCAATTCGGGGTAAAGATCGGCAGCGGGGAGAACATCTGGGGTATTAAGCCGTATGAGATCGGTGACCGAATGCGGGATATCGACTGGAAGATCTCGGCAAAGAAAGATGAGCTGATGGTCAAGATAAGGGAGGAGCCGCGCGGAAAAAGGATATGGGTGATCCCGATGCTCAAGGATCTCGCCAAGGACCAGTGGAACGCTGATGTGGTCAGGGTAGCCGCATCGATAATAAAGAACAGAATAGATTCGGACAGCGTGATCGGCACGGTCATAGGAAGCAGGATTTCTCTGCCTTCGGGAGGAAAGGGACAATTCTTCAATCTTTTAAAGGAATTGACCTTCACTTGGTGGGAGCGTCAGGATATCAAGAGCTTTCCCGCGATCGGCCAGTTCATCGCTCAGGAAGACATACTCTTTGTGGTAACGAATTCAGACACAAAATATATTACAAGCGCTCTTTCGGACCTGTCCAGAAGACGGGTTCTCGTGGTGGTAGTGCATATTTCCGAGGGGGAAACGGATAGGAGAAAGATGCTTGAGGCCGCCATTGCCAATGATTATATTTTCTTTGGCGGCGACAGGCGCCGGCTGAACGAGGTCTTTGACAATGTTCACAATTAGGCGTAAGAAGATCGTCCTGCTTCTTCATATATCGGGTTTTTATCTGATAACTACACTTATGATGAATTATTACCTCGGAGACGCGCTGCTCCGCTGGTTCTTTCAAACGCTGCTTTTCTCACTCGGCATCTTCGTATCGGCCTCCAATTGGGGCAAGAAGGGCAATCTGATCGTAGAAAATCTCATCGGACTCCTTTTTATGATAGTGTTCGTCGTCCAGAGCGTCACGATATGGGAAGGGTATTATGTCTTGAAGGATATACTGGCGATCGCCTTCACCTGGGGCCTGTCCCTGATGTCATTCTACCTTATCTCAAAGCGGCTTCTGACCAATTTTTACGCGGGTGCTTTCATATTGATGATCTACGATGCATCTATCAGTTATGACCTGCTCTATCTGGTATTTGCCATTGCCTTTACCTTCCTTTCCATCTCGTTTTTTATCTTCCTGGTCCCTCCATTGGAAAGGGGATTCGGCAAAGGGATCAAGATCTCCAAAGAGATGTTCTCCGTTGCCCGCACATCACTTGGCGTTACCCTCATCGGCTTCGTCATAGCCCTTTTGATATATTCGGTGCTTCCGAGATTCTGGAATGTAAATTTTTTCAATCTTCCCATCACGCGTAATCAAAATTACTTCGCTCCTCCTGATACTTCGGGAAGGGATATTAATATACCCGGCTTTTCACTGGAATTTTCGCTGACTTCGGGAAAGGTCTGGGACAGCCCCATAGAAGTTATGGAGGTGAAAACCAATATTCCTGCAAAGGTTCATTACCTCAAGGGTGCTGTCTATGATACCTTTGACGGCCGCAATTGGACCATGAGCAATATTAATAGAATAAAGCTGAAGAATATGTCATGGCAGTTCAAGATGGAGCTTGAGAAGTCCGATTATGTGAAGTATCAGAGCGATACTCAGATAATCACATATTTAATCACGATACCCAATGTGCTCTTTTACGAGTCGTATCCTGAGGTGATACGCTTTCCGTCACGCTTTATGATGATAGATGATTCCTCGAATATCTTCGTTCCGCCCATAGCAAAATTTCCATTCAAATATTCCGTGGTCTCCCAGATCCCCGTGAGCTTTGAAAGAAGCCCCATGAACATATTATCCGAGGAGAAGAGAAGGCAAATGTGTCAATATCTGACGATACCCATCATCAGTGACCGAGCGGCGGGGCTGGTAAATGATATTACCAGGGATACCGCCGACGATCTGGAGAAAGCGGTGCTCCTGGCGAAATATCTGAAGGAAAGCTATACCTACGATATGGAGTTTTCCTTTCTGCCCGAGGAGAACGACCTGGTGGATTATTTCCTCTTTGAATACAAGAAAGGGTATTGTGAACAATTTGCCACCGTTTTCGCCATAATGCTGCGCCAGGCGGGCATACCTTCAAGAACCATCACGGGTTTCGCAGGGGGAGAATATGCCCCGGGAAGAGGGGCGATCCTTTTCAGGGGTGAGAATGCCCACGCCTGGGTAGAGGCGTACTTTGAAAATTTCGGCTGGCTCACAATGGATGCGACACCTGTTTCAAGCAGCGGGCAAAGCGGGCAGCGAACCTTTCTGCAGCGCCTTCTGGGCCGTTTCTTCTCAATGGACCCTCAAAATCTGGTCCCCTTGAAAGTAAGGAAGATGATCTCGCAATTTCTTCGCGCTCTTTGGCTGTTTCTTATATCCAATATCCTGCTGATGCTTTTTATCGCGGCTGGTGTAATCGCCTTATGGATCATTGCGAAAATTGGCGTCAGATATGTCAAGCGCCGTAGAAGTATGGTAACTATGGGATATTGTGCTCTGCTTTTTTCTGATTTCACATCTTTGATCAGCAGGCGGTTCTCAGTGAAGAGGGATCCTTGGGAAACCGAGAGCGAATATGTTGAGAAATTGACGGCATCTCTGCCGGAATTGGCCGATGCGTTCAGGGAATTTCTTTCACTGATGCTTTATTCCCGATATTCAACGCAGGGTGATAAGGGTAGTATGGCGGAACTTGAGAGAAATTGGCATCTTCTAAGAAGCGTATTGAAGAAACATCCGAAAAGCAAGCTGACTGTTTCCATCTCTCCTCAAAAGGATTAGGAGTCATATATGAAAAAAAGTCTTGCAGCCACTTTGATCACCATCGGAATTATTGCTGTGGCGGGAACTGTATTTGTGTTGAGTGGTTGTTTGACTGAGAAAGGGGAATATAAAAAATTTGAATCTGATAAGATTACATTAGAGAAATTAGTTAAAATGCTAAATGATGATACTTTTATTCATGGAATTTGTGTATTTAATGATTATGAATACAGAGTAAATGATGCAATGATATATTTCAAAGATGGCAGATATTTTTACGAATTAGCTTTTGAAAAAGGAGTTAAAAATTTAAAAGGAACAAAAGAAGAGTTCAAAATTCACACTTGGGAAGGAAAAAAAAGAATTGAAAAAACGCATTTATTATCAAAAAAACGATTTTTAGAATATGTAAAGGAATTTAAAAAAATTAATTTAGAACAAATTATTGTAGATGATAGCAATAATACTATTTTATTTGTTTACAAAGTTGGTTATATGTTTGCTTATGCAAAAAATATAGTGAATATTAAATGGCCTGTTGGGGACGGACATGTTGGTGGTTGG
Source organism: Candidatus Atribacteria bacterium (assembly GCA_048635215.1). Lineage (GTDB taxonomy): Bacteria > AUK180 > AUK180 > AUK180 > AUK180 > JAGLWT01. Next base: position 3,349 of record JAIVYW010000031.1, on the reverse strand, counting down.
AATAGGTATATTGAGAAAAAAATTATTCAAAATTGGTATACAGTAAGGTAAGAAATAAATGATATATTTTGAAAACATAACTCCTTGTGAATATCGAGGACGGTTGTTCCATTTGTTGCAAAATTGAAGAAGATCACCTGCTAAATAACTCCTTATAGGGGAAAAATGAAGATAGAAATCATTAAAGATGACAAGAGTGCTGGATTTGATTTCAGTTCCATGTGTGATATAATAAAGCGATTGAGGATGGAGGTATTTGAGATTTGAACAATGAAAATGCAACAAATGTCCCCGCAGTTCCAACAGACAACGAAATCTGAGAATGGGAACAATGAAGAGTAGATTTAATTGGAAGGACTTGAGTTATTTACTTTTGGGTTCATTAGGGATTTATGTAGTGTTTGTAAGTTATTCATTAGTTTTCATTGATGAGAATCCCATTCAAGAAATTGTATTCAATTTAATTACCTATTTTATATTATTTATAATTATTACTTTGTCATTATCCAATGTTAAATCTCTTTACATCAATTTGCCTCGCTGTATATTTTTTTCAATATTATATCTAGTTATTTTTTCATATTATGTTTTTATTCCAAAGAAGATATATGATGAAACTCCAACGGCCATCTTTTTTTTATTTGAAGATATAGTGACGATAGTATTGGTAATGTGGCATCTGTATCTACCTCAAAAGACATATATAATTGTGATCGAAATACTTTCGTGTTTTGTGTTTACAATTTTATATTCTGCTATCATACGCACATCTGATGCAGAGATTCTGGATATTAGTGGAGTCATCTCTGTTTTGTCAGGTGTGGCTTATGGCCTATGTTATGGATTTAGTATTTTGCTCTGGAATAAATGGTTGGCACGAAGAGATATTAGGCAAGAACTAAATACAAGAGACAAATAACAAAAATCAAATTTAAATTTGTAAAATCGAGGACGGTTGTTCCATTTGTTGCAAAATTGAAGAAGATCAACTGCTAAATAACTCCTCATAGGGGGAGAATGAAGATAGAAATCATTAAAGATGACAGGAGAGCTGGATTTGATTTCAGTTGATTGTGTGGTATAACAAAGCATTAGAGGTATGTATTTAATGATAAATGCTAATGAAAATGTAATAAATGCAGCGACCGTCCCCGAAGTTCTATAGATTTGCTGAAAGTAGAAAAGGAGTAAAAAATGAATTTTCTAAGAATTGTGATTATTTTTCCTTTGATTTCATGCCTAAGCTTAAATCTATCACATGAAAACATTCAGAAGAAAAGTTTAAATTATCTGATAGAGCATTCACAGTGTAAGATTGTTCTTGAAGATAAAATTTACTTGTTTAATGGTTATTATTTCCCTGAGATCTGGGAAATCAATAACCGAGAAGAGACAATTAAACTTCTGTCAGAGGAACTAATTAATTCAGAAGATGCTGGAATAATGGGACTATTTCAGCTATTTACCGATTGTCAGAAAATTGACGATATTTATGTATTTAAAAAGAGTAGTAATCTAGTGTTTTGTCCATCTTCTCATTTCTATTCCTTTTTAGTTCAAACGGGCTTTTTTCTTTTTAAAGCAGAATTTACCAGAAATTCATTTTATGTCATAGAATATCTTTCCAAAACTAATGAAGGTGAAATGTATAATTTTGTAAAAATGATATTTGTAAAAGACCAAAATACACTTGAAAGAGAAATAGTAGGTAAATATAATTGGAACAAAGGTGACTTGGTACTTGATGATGATCTTACTCTGAGAGAGAATGATTATATTAGAAAGACCCTGAAGGAATATCGAGAAGCAGAAGAGGTACCCTGGGCGAAATCTGATCCTGCAATGGAGAAGATCAACAGTCTTTCTAAGATAGAAGTAGATGATTCAATATATGTAATATTGGGGACATATCCACTGACTATGCGAGAGATCCATAATTATCATTATGATTCTCTTTTAGGAGGGTACATATATGATTATGATTACTATATTTATGAAAACTTTGAATATTCTCTAGTTCCATATAATATGGAATTTGATTCCAGGAACAATTGTATTATCATTCATGCATACAAAGATTTTAAAGAGAGGGTTGTCTTATATTTCTCAATTGAAGAGAAGAAATTTATTCAAAAATTAGAAATGGACAGTACAGGGGACGAATGATTTTGTCAAGGAATATCGGGGACTATGAAAACAGGTTGATGGAAGTTGTGATCATTAAGGATGACAAGACCTTCAAGGTGTATTTCGCATACAACGGCGACGGGCAGCGTATCAGTAAAAAAGTCTCAACAGAAAAGGATGATGTTGTAAAAATAGAATCGCAAACCCTCTATGTTCGCAACAGCTTCGGTGAGGTAGTAGAGGAACATGAATATGATCTTTCTGACAGTACCTTTAAGCTCTCAAGCAGTTATGTGTTTGGAAATGGAAAAAGGATTATGGGGATAACAGTAAAAGAAGGAGAAACTCCGGGAACGACAGTAGAAGAGAAAACATACTATCTTTCTGATATACTCGGCTCAAACTCTCTGCTGACCGATGAGTTCGGTGAACCGACAATGCTCACCAAATACGATGAATTCGGCAATACTTATTATGAATGGTCCCTAACCTCTAACCTCCAACCTCCAACCTCTCAATACAAGTACACTGGAAAACCCTTTGACAGTGAAATTGGATTGTACTACTACGGTGCCCGCTATTACAACCCTTCCTGGGGGAGATGGGTGAGTCGAGATGTTCTGAGAGGAATGACTTTTCTTACTCAAAGTCTTAATCGTAATATATATGTAGAGAATGATCCAATAAGCAATGTAGATACAGATGGAAGGCACACATTTTCTTTACAGGGATCTGCAGGATTTGGAGCTGGCTTATTTTGGATAGGAGCAGGAGGGTATTTAAATGCTGACATTGTAGCTGATACGCATGGAAATGTTGGAATGCAATTAACAATAGGGGTTGGTCATATGGTTGGTGCAGATGTTTCAGCTGTTGTTGGTCCATCGTGTACAAATGCAGAGACAATTTATGATTTAGAAGGCTTATCAATTGCTGAAGGGGTAAGTTTTGGTGAGGGCTCTGTGGGAAATATTGAATTGCTTTATCCAATATCTATTATCGGGGATGCAGAAAATGGCATCTACAATAAAACTGGAGACTGGATGGGAGCTGTTGGTCAAGCTGGTGTTGGTGTTGAAGTAGGACCTGGGTTTTCTTATCATAGATTGTATCAATACACATTTACATTGTTCCATATTGATTTTGCTAATCCTGAATGGCGAGAAATTATGAGAACTGAATATAAAAGAATCGGGAAAATGTCAAATAAAGAAATGAAACA
>JAIVYW010000030.1:0-9327 GCA_048635215.1 Candidatus Atribacteria bacterium | reverse complement strand
CTATTCGCTTACGGACCACAAAGGGTACGCCGCGCTCATCGTTCGTTGAAATTGACTCAAATCTAAGCATTCCATTGTCATGGTATTTATGGAACAGTACACTTTAATAGAGGATGGTTTGAAGTGTATAGAAAGAGATTAGTTAGAATAGCTGTTCGGTATTTAACCAAATACGCAAATGCAATAAGATATAGATTTATTCTGCTGATTCTGCTTATGATGTTTCCCGTGGTTTCAAACGCGTCGTTTCATTTCAAGAACCTCGGGGTTTCAGTCTTCCCCGCATTCTCGACCGACGGCCTGCGACGATGGTTTAATACCAAGTTCGAGGCGGACTGGCACATCAATGATCTCATGGAGCTTGAGACAATTGCGATCTTTTTGAGGATCAATAATTCACACACTGACGAGAATTTCTTTAAAGAGATCGGGCTGTGGGGAGTGCAGGCGAATCTGAAATTTAAACTGCCGGCAAACCTCTATGCAGGAGCAGGTGTGGGGATCAATTTTACGAACTTCTGTCATTATGATCTGGATGAGACATATATGAAGTTTCAACCGAGTGTATATTTCTCCCTGGAATATAAAATACCTTGGGATCCGAAAATACTGGCTATTGATAAAATAGGTCTGATGTATTATTATACACCTATTGATCTACGAGATACCTCATTTGGCGAACATTATCATTCGCACATATTAATGATCTCAATTTCATTTGAGGTCTTCAGGGGACAGCAATGAAAAGGTATAGAAATCTCATATTGATATTCATTATCACACTTACAATGTTTTCATGCGGACCTAAGAAACTTAGCGTGAGTTACAGCAACACATGCTTCAATGCGGATAATGAAATAGTATATCTGAAAACACATTCCTATGAATATTTTAATATAGGATATATAGATGACGGCTATACATTTGACAAATATCGATATATTTGTAAGATGGATTTAGAGGGAAACGAGGAGGTATATGATATCATACCTGAAGAAATAGCATATAAACATATTTCAGAGGGAAACGGGGCTATGTGTATCCATACTCATTATTATGAAGCGTATACTTATGCTTCCAATGAATTTACTAAATTGCTAGAAAATGTTTACATTCCAGTAATTTCCTTTAATGGTGAGAGAATTGCTTATGGAAAAGAAACAGGCAACACTACTAATATTCATATTTGTGATTTTGATGGAGCAAATGACACGGGATATACCGCTGGAACTCCCCTTTATTGGTTGCCTGACAACCAACAACTAGTTTATACTTATGGTGGAGGTTTGTTACTAATGGATTCAAGTACTTCTAATACTCAAGTGATTCTGTACGAATATAAATGGTCTCATGACATGCAGAGAATCGCCTATTATGACGATACGGACCATCTTGTCTTGATGAATTGGGATGAGACAGGGCAGGTAGTTACAGACTGGAATGTTTGGGAACATAAAATTGAGTGGTCATACGATGGAGAATATTTACTTTCAGGATTTCATTTACTTGATAAAAATGGGAATTATATACGAACTCTTAGGGAGACAGACTAAATATGAAAATCGGGGACGGTAGTCCAGCACCTTAGTAAAAATGCTGGATGAATGGCATTTGTTGCAAAATCATAAGGAATGCTTAGCAAGTATTTATATATAGGAGATAATTCCCTCCTGGTTCTTCCATGATCACTACACATATCGCTTCGGTTTAAATTTGCATTTCAATACGAAAAATGACAGTAACTGTGGTGATGAAGGGAAAATGCGTGTGATGATAGAGCATTTTTCTACTTGTGCAATTTATCCCGTAACTATCATTTTCGGGACCGCCGTCCCCATATTTCTTGAAAAACTATGGTGTTTGTGGTATATTAAAGCACATTACGCAAGTAAGCGTAACGCATAAGTGCGTAAGGAGGATGTATGGAGAATCCGTTTACATTCGGAAAGGTAGTTTCCGGGGACAGTTTTACCGATAGAGAGAACGAGCTTAGAGAGATCACCGCTGATGTTCTTTCCGGTCAGAATATATTTTTATATTCGCCGAGAAGATATGGAAAGACCTCGTTGATAAAAAAAGTTCTCGCGAATATCAGAGATAACAATGTAATAAAGGTTTATGTGGATTTCTTTCAGATCTATTCCAGAAAACGATTTATCGAAATATACTCCAGGGAAATAGCCAGTCAATTCAAGTCAAAATTGGAGCTGCTTATAGTTTTTTTTAAAAGACATGTGCAGGGAGTGATTCCGACCATTACCCTTGATGACCAGGGAAACCCCGAATTCAAGCTGAAATTTGCAGAAAAACCCGAGACAAGCAACATTCTGCTGACTGAGGTGCTTGATCTGCCGGCAAAATTGATCGGCGCAAGTGACAGGAAAGCCATAATAGTTTTTGATGAGTTCCAGGAGATCGGCAAGTTGAACGGGGAAGCATTTGAAAAAGAGCTCAGATCTGTGATCCAGCATCATGAAAATGTCAGCTATGTTTTCATGGGCAGCCGGGTACATCTGCTTTTAAATATGTTCAAAAGAAAAGACAGGGCGTTGTACAATATCGGTAAAACCATTAATCTTCATAAGATCGGCCGAGAAGAACTGAAAAGATTCATCAAACATCATTTCCATAATGGTGATTATGAGATATCTGAGGAAATTTCAGATAAGTTATGCGCCACAACTTCGGATCACTCTTATTATGCACAGATGCTCTGTCATCAATTATGGTATGAAGGCGCATCCACGAAGATGATAGATCAAAATATCCTGGACAAGGCAATTGAAGCGATCATGGTAAATCAGAATGAATATTTTCTGAAAATGTGGGAATCATTACCGACTAATCAGAAAAAAGTTTTAATCGGTGTGGTAAGGTCCGGAGGAAAAGAGATACTTTCACAGAATTATAGGCAAGTCAATGATCTTCCGGCGGCATCCAGTGTTGAGCGGGGGGCATCCGCCCTGATAGAAAAGGGTATTCTGGACAAAAATAACGGTACTTATGAGATCTCCGACCCCTTCTTTGCGGAATGGTTAAAAAAGAATATCATGTGATTACACATTAAAGCGTAACGCACCAATGCGTAATCAGGGGGCGGCGCGATTCGTTGATCTGCTGTGGATGCCGCGTGTACCGTGCGAGGTGTGATGTTAAGAGAAATAAACAATGAATGATTGGAGAATGGAATAAAGGGAATTCCCCTTTCCAACCAACCTCTATCCTCCACCCTCCAACCTTTCTGCAATTATTAGCTTTTCACTTTTCACCATTCTTATGGTATAATCCATCCGAGGAGCTATTATGAGAAAAAACATCGCATTATTGTTTCTGTTGATTTTGGCGACACTATTTTCCGGCTGTTCTTTGCTGGAGGGTGTGATGGGGATAAGAGAGCCGAAGGTCATTGTAGATTCGACTAAGATCGGTGAGATCACTTCACAAAGCATTACCATTATACTGACTCTGGATGTGGAGAATCCCACCCCAGCCGACCTGATGCTGGCTTCTTTGAAGACAGGAATTCAGATTGAAGGCAAGGATATGTTGACGGTAGATACGCCGCTTGCGGGAAAGGTGCTTCACCCGGGAATGGGAAATATGATCGCTGTTAATATAGAAATACCCATTTCGGTCCTTGGTGATCTTGCGGAGATCTTGACCTCATCAAAAGAAGAGGTGCAGTTGACATTGAATAATACGCTGGTATTTTCTTCGACATTACCTTTGAGCGCTACATTCACGCTCAATAAGAGCATTCCGCTTCCTAAATTGCCGCAATTCAGCATATCCGCGCCGAGCGTATCTTTTAAGAACCTTACCACATTGCGGATAAGTTTTGATATAAACGCAAAGAACCCCGGCAAGATCCCCTACAAGGGCATAGAGATAAATGGGGCGTTCTTTGTGAACGGCGAGCAGCTCAGCGCATTGACCTCGATGATGAATATTGCCGCCTTGAGTACTTCGTCTTCCGCGGTTGCGGTGGATGTTGGCCTTTTATCATTGGGTTCATCCCTTGTAAAGACATTGAAGTCGGGTAATTTTACTCCAAAATTCAAGGGTACGCTTAAAACCCCGCTGGGTGTGACTGCAGTGGAATTCTAAGAGAAGGATTAAGTAGTTTTGGGGCGGACCGCCTCCCATGTGAATTAGGAGAATATTCGCAAGATGAAGGACTTCACACAACGGATCCTTAAATACATACATATTGTAGAGAACATGAATATCCGCAGTTCGAAAGTTCTGCAGGGATTATTCGCCGGACTTCACAGGAGCCCATACCTGGGTTTCAGCGCGGATTTTGAGGATCATCGTCAATATAATCCCGGAGATAACATCAAATTGATCAATTGGCCTCTTTGGGGTCGCACAGAGAAATTATTTATAAAAAGATTCAAAGAAGATACCAATGCCACAGTACATATAATGATGGATTCGACATTGTCCATGGATTATGGCAAAGAGGTGAACAATAAATATCAAATGGCGAAAGAACTCGCGGTATTGCTCTATCTTCTTTTTACAAGGCAAAATGACCGTGTTGTGCTTTCTTCGTTCTCGGATAACTTCGATTTTGTCTTTTCCGCCTCGGGAAGGAAGGAACATAACTTTTTTATCGACACGGTTTCGGGTTTAAACCCGAGGGGAACCTCGACATTTTATTCCTGTATGGAGGAATTTCAAAAAAAGGTAAAAAGGCGATCCATTGTGATCCTGATAAGTGATCTGATCTTTTCTCCGGACGATCTGAAAAAGGGCCTTGGGGTCTTGACGCATTCGGGCCATGATATAATCGCGCTGCAGCTGCTTACCGCAGAAGAATTGGGAATTATCCCGCTCACCCCCGGTTTTTACTTTGATCCGGAACATCGGACGAAAAAATCGTTCTCCAAAGGTGAAGACATACAGAGGCGCTCGCTTGAGTGGCAACAGACGGTTGAGAAGTCATGTATCGATATGATGGTTAAGCGCATTATGATCTCTACCGCCAGTGATCCTCTGGAGGTATTGTTGAAGCTTTCCGAGGGGGCCGCGAATGGGGTTTCTTAATCCGTTCTTTCTATGGGCTCTGCCCGCGGTATTGATCCCGGTCATCTTGAATATCCTTGAGCGGTTTTCAAAAAAAGGCCGTCCTTTTCCATTGCTCTTTCTTCTTCGCTCGAAACAGGAGAGCCGTGGCCTAAGCATCAGAGATATATTGAAATTGTTATTGAGAATGCTGATAATAGCCAATTTAATAATGATCTTTGCTCACCCTATCTCCGGGGATATGGGGAAAAAGAGAGTATTTGTGCTGGATAATTCCCGGCATTCCCTTATCGTAGGCAAAGGCGGAGTTGCGCTCTTTGAGCGCTCCATGGAGATCCTGAAGGATCAGAAGCAGGCAAATGAACGCGTATTATATCTGACTCCCGAAGGATACGACATCAGCAGAAAGATAAGCAAGATAAAACCAGTAAATAGAGAGTGGGATATTACATTGCCCTGGTCTCACGATGATGATTTTGTATATATACTAATATCTCCCATGACAAAAGAATTTAAGATACCCGGATATGGTTATGACCTTTTCCCTGAGGAGTTTTCTTCCCTCAGTATATCCGCATCCGGCCTCTCAATCGCTAACGCCTCGATATTTCTGGATGTGAATTCCTTCGGATTTGATGGAGAATATCGAATTGTTCTGGAGAAGAACGGCCAAAGCCGTACCCTTCGGGAGGGCGTCATCAAACCCGGGAAATCAAAAAAAGCAAAATTCAGAGCGGAGCTTGACGGAGATCTGCTCATCCGTGTCGAATCTATTGGTAAAAGCGATGATTATCCCTATGACAATGAAGTTAAACTTAGATTTCCAGAGAAGTGGACTTATAATATTGATGGAGAATTCCCCTTTGTGGAAAGAGTTATCTCTTCATTTAAAACTGATTTCAAAAAAGTTGACAACCCCAACAATGCATATCTCGCTATCGGCGGCCATCTTACGCCGGCTGCCGACATATCTTTTTATATTGGAGATGAGACCATTGAGGACACGGCGGTATTCACTTGGGAAAGCGATCTGCCAGCATTTAAGGTCAAGGCATTGCCCATTGAAGAGCAAATAGGTGGTGAAAGCCTGATCCTCGGTTCTTCGGGCAGCGCATTTCTTTGCATTTCAGGTGATAAGATGTCATGGGGCTTTCCCCTCAGCGCCGGTTCCATATCCGGCTTGAACAATGACGATATCGCATTTCTGGGGATCTTGTCCCTGGACGGTTTTATTAAGAAAAAATTGGTCTCGGACGGATATGGAATAGAGAACATTGCGTCCGTGCATCATATCGACAATGATCTGCCGCTTCCGCCGAAAAGAACAGAGACCCGGGATATGCGCCCTCTTTTGATATTGTTGTTCCCATTCTTAATGATATTGGAGAAGCTGCTTTAGCGTAAGCTTCGCGGTAGCGAAGCGTTCCAAGTTCAAAAGTTTAAAGGTTCAACGTTGAGAAATGGATGATAAGATGATAGGGTGATAAGTTGATAGGTGGAAATAGAAACCTGTAAAGTCCACCATCTTGAGTGAAACGAAAGATTCATCCCATCTATGTGTGACATGTGAGGAGCCGCGTGTAACATGAAGAGAGCAAATATCAATTTCTCCTATTCTCTTCTCTGCTTGTTCTACTGGGATACTGGGTCTACTGGGGCACTGGGTCACTGCGAAGCGTGTCACTTGTAATCTGCGAAGCATAAACTCTATTTAAAAATCAGCTCACCAACTTGAATATTCTTCAGGAAGGTGTATAATTTCCCATTAACGGAGGAGATATGGAATTTACCGTGATCGCTATCAAAAAAGACGAAGACCATAATGTGATAATCGGCCAAAGCCATTTCATTAAAACGGTTGAAGATGTTCACGAAGCCTTAATAACCGCAGTTCCCGGCATCAAATTCGGCCTGGCGTTCTGTGAAGCCTCGGGTCCCAGGCTTATCAGAAAGACTGGCACAGATGAGAGTTTGATACAGCTTGCCGTTGAGAATGCTCAGAACATTGCCGCCGGACATTTCTTCATTCTTTTTCTAAAAGATGCCTTTCCGATCAATGTATTGAAAAAATTGCAGTCCGTGGAAGAGATCGTGGCGATATGGGCGGCAACAGCGAACCCTACGAAAGTTATCATCGCTGAAGAAGGAGAGCAAAGAGCGGTTCTGGGGGTATTTGACGGCTTCACGCCCTTGGGTGTTGAGGGAGATGATGACATACAAAAGAGAAAGGACTTTTTGAGAATGATCGGGTATAAGACCAAATGAAAGAAGACTGCTCCAAGAAAAAGAAAATACTGCTGATCTCCACCGGCGGGACGATCGCAATGGGCGGAGATCCCCGTGCGGAAGGGGTAATTCCAGTTCTCAAGGGTGCAGATCTGATGAAAATGCTTCCTCCGTTCGATGAAAATATTTCGGTAATTATCCATGAATACGGGGAGTACCCATCCCCGTATATAACGATCAATAATATGCTGGAGATCCGTGATGTGATCCTCCGCAATTATGATAAGTACTGCGGATTTGTCATCACTCATGGTACCGATACACTGGAAGAAACCGCGTATTTTCTGGATATCACACTTCCCAAGGGCAAGGCAGTGGTACTGACCGCTGCCATGCGGTCGCCGCAAGAGCTTGGTTTGGACGGTCCGCGGAATATCTACAGCGCCATCAGAGCGGTCGCATGCAGGGATGCCGGACAGCAGAAAGTGATGGTCGTGATGAACGATGATATCTTTGACGCGCATACAGTGACCAAGATAGATACATCGAATATATCATCATTTTCGAGTATGTATCTGGGCATTCTCGGACTGGTTGACACGGATCGAGTCATCTTTTTCAGAAGGCGTCATATCCATGAATTCTACGATGTGAAGAAGATCAATGAAAATATCCCGATAATAAAGACCTATGCCGGCTCCGATTCATCTCTTATAGAATGTGCCGTGAAAAGCGGTTGTGTCGGCATTGTAATAGAGGCATTGGGCCGAGGTAATGTCCCGCCGGCTGTTGTCCCGGGTATTAAGGCCGCTATAAAGGCCAAGATACCTGTGGTTATCGTTTCTCGTACATCTCAGGGACGGGTATTGGGTGTTTATGGATATAAGGGCGGAGGTAAAAACCTCAGTAAGATGGGATGTATATTTGCTGGCGCTCTCTCCGGGCAGAAGGCGAGAATAAAACTGGCAGTGCTTTTGTCATTGAATTATACTCAAAAACGCCTAATCAGAAAATTTGCCGATGATTGATCTTTGCTGGTGCCAGGTTGACATTTTGACACTTTCAGATCCATTACTCTACACGGTCGTCAGCGTCTAATTGCCCCAGCTCTTGATATTTTCTGCAAATTGTCAAGGGGTTTACTTGCAAGAAGGCGGGGTTGGATATATTATCAATGCCTGGATATGATTTTATCTGCAAATAGGATCATGGAAATAACACAGAAGGAAGAAATTGTAATTCAGAGTTCTTTTCTTTAAAATCATATCATATGCTGGATTTAAGGGACCCATGTGGTATAATGCTGATGTATGGAGATCAATGAAAGGGAAATGATATGAAAAACGGGATTCTTAAAAGCATTTTGCTTATTGTGTTATTGTTTGTTGTCGGAACTGCATTTGCCTCCGCAAAGCCCAGAAAGACTTCAGATGAAAAATCTATAAAGCATTCTAACTCCGTTAGTGAAGACCTTGATATTAAGAAAGTTAAAAAATACATTAAAGAAATGATAAATTTTATGGAAGAAAATACTAGATTTACCAGCGAGGGCGAAATAGACAAGAATCCTGTAGATTATATTGATAGAAAGAATGAAATAGAAGAAAAACTTGCTCTTAATGAATGGGAATACCTTGAGGTCCAACATATTATGGCAAAGGATATTGATTTTGAGAATTATGAAATATGGATATCTAAGGGCGAGACATTTGACCGAGAACAGTATTTGAAATTGAAGATCTTCGACACAGCGTTTTCAAACCCAATTAGGAAGTACAAGGGGTTATTTACGAAAGAGGAGATGATGATGTTAAAGATAATGCCATATATACAATATTGTCATGGAATTGTTAAAGGGCTTTGGATTGAGGAACTAAAAAGTTACCTTCTTGATATAAATAATGAAAAATTGCCTTTTTCAATTGAGAACAGAACATATATTTCTAATGAACTCATGAAGATATTTTCAAATAAACAGGAATTAATAGATACCCGTAGCGCTGCCGTACGTGTCTGGAAAACTTGCGAAATTAGAGAGGATAAGATCTACGAAGGTTTGGAATTATTGAC
>JAIVYW010000029.1:0-9416 GCA_048635215.1 Candidatus Atribacteria bacterium | reverse complement strand
AGAGAATGGATTGAAAACACTTTCCTCCGTAGTGGAGCAGTCCACGGAAGGAATGGCGCTTGCAGACTTGAACGGTGATCTTGTATTTGTCAACAAGGCATGGTGCAAGATGCATGGATACAAAAATTCCAAGACCCTTATAGGCAAAAATCTTGCAATTTTTCACAATAGAGAACAAATTAAGGATGATGTCATTCCATTCAATGAAAAAGTACGCAAATATGGAACTTATAGGGGGGAAGTGGGACATATCACAAGGCATGGAAAATCCTTTCCGTCTTTAATGACAACCACACTTCTAAAAGACGAACACGGCAACCCTTTTGCTCTGGCAGGGATAGCCAAAGACATAAGCGAGCACAAGACCGCAGAAGATAAATTGAAAGAGAATGAGGAAAAACTTACGCAGATCGTTCAGGGAAGTCTTACACCAACTTTCATTATTAACGATCAGCACATTATTACCCACTGGAACAAGGCCTGCGAGATATTGACGGGTGTTTCTGCTGACAAAATGATCGGTACAAAAAAACAGTGGTCGGCTTTCTATACTAAAAGGCGGCCTGTCCTTGCCGATCTCATTGTGGATAATGTAACAGAGCATACGATCGCTAAGGTTTACAAGGATGCTTATGCAGTATCTGTTTTTAATAACAGAGCTTATGAAATTGAATATTTCTTTCCCAATTTGGGCAAAAACGGAAAATGGATATTCTTCACGGCAGTACCTGTAAAGGACAGCAATGGAAGGATCGTCGGCGCGATAGAAACTCTGCAGGATATCACAGAACGTAGAAAAGCCGAGGAGTCAATGCAAAAAAGTGAAGAAAAATTCCGGTTGCTGGCAGAAAATTCCATTGATTGTATCTGGATATTGGATACCAATCTGAGGTTTACTTATCTTAGCCCTTCTTTAGAAAAAATGTTGGGTTTCAAGCCCGAACAATGGATAGGCACAAAACTTAGTTCACATTTCAGGAAAAAAGAATTCTTGAAGGTTGGCGCTCTTGCTGCCAAAAGCCTTGCTAATTACAAAACCTTTACCAGCACTATTTTCGAAACCAAAATGCTTAACAGCAATAAAGAAGAAGTGGATATTGAGATTTCCGGTAGAATTCTTCTTGATAACCGAGGAAAATTAATCGGCCTTCAGGGAACAACTAAAGACATTACCAAGCGGAGGAGTGCAGAAAAAGCACTGGCAGAGAGCGAGAAGCATCTGCAAACACTAATCAACACCATCCCTGACTTTGTTTGCTTTAAGGATGGAAACGGACGCTGGCTCAAAATAAATGATGCCGGGGTCAAAGTTTTCCAACTCGAAGGGATTGATTATAAGGGAAAGAATGATGCCGAATTAGCGGAGATCAACAGTAACCTTCGTGGTGCTTTCCTTACATGCAAAAAATCTGATACAATGACCTGGAACAAAGGTTGTCAATTTTCCGGAGAAGAAAAAATCTCTCAACCCGACGGTACGGTCCGGGCTTACAATGTAACTAAAGTACCTGTTTTTCATCCTGATGGCAAGCGGAAGGGTATTGTCGTTATTGGACATGACATCACCGAGCGAAGAAATATGGAGAAGGCAAAGGAAGCGGCATTTCAACAGATCAAGACAGGTGAACAGCAGCAGAAAGCTCTCAATCAACAGCTAAAGGCAAGTGAGCTAAGCCTGCTCAAGACAAACAAGACATTATCTGAGAAATCACTGATCCTTGAGGAACAGATAAAGAAAGCAAATTTTCTTTATCATATCTCGCTGCTGAGCGGACAGCACCCCCTGATAATTGATGAGTATCTTCATAATCTGGTAGAGAGCATTCCGAACGCAATGAGGCATCCGAAAAATTCCTTTGTCCGTATCACTGTTTCCGATAAGGAATACATCGGCAAGAGTTTTACCATGACTAATCGCAAGATCTCCTCCAAAATAAAAGTAAATGAGCGCATCGTTGGATTTATCGAAGTAACCTGCAACAAAAACAAAACTGGCCCTGTTGAAATAAGATTTTCTGCGGAAGATAAAAAGCTGCTCCCTATTATTGCTGATTATATCGGTAACGTGATCACAAGAGAATATGCTGAAGAGGAGATTCAAAGTCACAAAGAAAGGTACAAACTCCTTTTTGACAACAACCCCGTCAGCCTGCAATCCCTAAATAGGAAAGGATACATTATTCAGGTTAACGATACATGGCTGAAAAAAATGGGGTATCGACGAGAGGATATTATCGGAAAGTGGTTTGGGGATCTTCTGACCGATGACTATAAGGAGACATTTCAAAACACGCTTCCTAAATTTCTTCAGGCAGGAGCCATGTCTGGAGTGGAATTTGATCTGATCAAAAGTGACGGTGGGATAATCCAGGTTCGATTTGAGGGAAAATGTCTCTATGACGAAGCAGGAAATCTTATCAGGACCTTGTGCGCATTTTTAGATATTTCTGAAGAGAAGAAAATGAAAGAAGAAGAGCATAAGATCGATCGACTGGAATCTCTAAGTATACTTTCTGCCGGCATTGCCCATGATTTCAACAATTATCTTGCGGGAATATTGGCAAATCTATCGATTCTAAAAATGGAGATTCCATCTGGAAGCAATCTGAATCGATCACTGACCGAAATGGAAAAAGTAACCTTTGGCGCCAAATCCCTGACCGAACAACTCCTTGATTTCTCAAAAGGAGGAAAGCCGCAGAAGGAGGAGCTTGATCTGACAGAACTACTTAAAAGCAGCATTAGATTTACGCTAAGCGGATCAAATATCAATTTTGTTCACGACATCGCGGATAACCTCTGGGGTATCTCAGGTGACATGGGGCAATTAAACCGCCTTTTCGGGAATATTCTTATCAACTCTCAACAGGCGATGCCATCCGGTGGAAAGATCACAATCAAGGCAAGTAATATTGGACTGCAAAATAAAGAGATAGGGAAATTGAAAAGCGGCAACTATGTATTGATAGCGATCGAAGATACGGGATTAGGGATACCTGAGGAGAATATCCCAAATATTTTTGACCCGTTCTTCACCACAAAGCAAAGCGGAAGCGGCCTTGGCCTCTCGTCAGCGTATAGGATTGTAAAACGCCACTTGGGGCATATTATGATTTCATCTATTTTTGGAAAAAGCACCACGGTGAATATTTACCTTCCAGCATTAGGGAAAAAGGTGAAATCCTCCAGAGCTTCGCTTGAACAACTGGGCTTTATCGGAAAAGGCAAGATATTGTTCATGGACGATCAGAAATATCTAAGGGAATCTACTTCGAAGATACTTGATAAATTCGGATTTGAAGTGGTTGCTGTAAAAAATGAAGCTGAGGCAATAAAGGAATATGAAGCTGCCTATAATAGCAATAGCCCGTTTACAGCAATTATTCTTGATCTCACGATTCCCGGTGGAGAAGGTGGGCTCCGGACAATGCAGGAAATACTAAAGATCGATCCGGCTGTTAAAGCTATTGTTTCAAGTGGATATTCAAATCAGCCGGTTATGTCAGATCCGAAAAAATTCGGATTTTCAGGCGCGGTCGCAAAACCTTTCATGATGAGTGAGTTGATCGAGGTACTCAGAGAAGTGTTTGGTGAGCAGGGCGTGTAAACTCTTTGCAATGTTAAAAAGGAAAAAATGAGACACATCCGTAACCGGAAAATCATTATTTCGTTTAATACATTAATTTTTCTGTTACAAGCGTTTCACGCCGCACCCCAATCTTCGCAGTGGACCCAGTGTCCCAGTGGAACATCCGGAAGGCAGGACATATCCTATATCTTCCCTATTTTCTCAACATTTAATTTTGAACCTTGAACTTTTGAACAATCTTCTCCACCTCACACCTCACACATGTGATGAGATTGATTCCTGCTCCCCGATGTAAGCAGGGCTCCCAAGGTCATGCGCCTGGGAATGACCGAGGACAGGTCACAACACCAAGTAAAGATGCTGGATATACCACGGCACTATATGAAGGCGCTGGACAGGTCAAGCCCTGTCCCTACAAATATACTGCAATTATTCCTTTGATATCATGATAGAAACTTGTATATGATCATCCCCGGAACCATATTGAAATAATGCATCCGATAAAACAGATAGAAGCTGTTAGAACCGGCATTAAGTAAGAAAGGCGTTTATGTTCAAGTAAAATAAGAGTTTTTTCACGGAGTTTTTCACCGACTGTCCATCCGAACGGAAACATAATTGCCGCAAAGGCCGCCCAGATCAAGCCTTCCACGGTGAGAAATTTCACAAAACCGCCGGAAACATTGAAAGACAACATATACGGACATGGTTTTACATGCATACCTATAAAGAAATAGGTTGCAGCACCGAGAAAAGCAGCTGTACCCGCGGTTAATATACGCATATTCACATTTTTTTTCATTCTGCCCATGGTAATAGCGGCAATGGCGGCAAGTGAACCGTATTCAAGCATGACCGCTACGCATGCGTTTGCTTTACACATAAGAGAAACGCCGAGGATCGGAACCACAAGCTGTTTACAAATTACGGCAACTGCTGCCATAACAATAATAATTATCGGTTTTCTGATAACTGCCAGCCCAATCCCGATAATTCCAAAACATAGTCCCACTAAAATAGCTGAAGTATATGGGAAATTTATCTGATGCAGAAATTGCTTGCCGGCGACCTCTATCACTCCGCAGACAGTTCCCATAGCAATTACCGCCAGTAATACGGCGGTTTTGCTTATTTTTTCATCCCTTGGCTTTTGACTGTTTTCCATTTGACGACTCCTTCATATTATCAAAAGATTAATTTCAACCCTGCGAGAAAATTTCTGCCGGGCATCGGGCCGTTTCCCTCTTCATAATTCTTATCCGTTATATTATTGACTGATACAAAGAGTTCTGACAATCCGAATTCAAATATGGTCAGCTTTTGACTGATTCTGATATTTGCCAAGGCGTAATCCCGTGTCGTTCTCACATCCGCACCTCTGTCAAAATAGACCTTCTGTTTACCCACATACATCGCCTGTAAACAAGCGGATAACCCGAAAGGGAAATCATATACAGCGCCTAAATTAATTTTATGGGCCGGTCTTTGACCCAGTTCACAATCCGCTTCAATATTCCATGCGTGAAGATATGTGTAATTTCCATTTACATTGAATCCTTTAAATATTCTGATATCAATTTCCGTCTCGAGACCGCATATCTGTGACTTACCTATATTTACATACATCCAGTTACCGTAGGAGTCCTTGATTTGCTCTATCAATTCGGATATATTATTGTTGAAAAGAGAAACATAGGCATTAACAATGTTGCTTTTCTGCTTAATTCCGATTTCAGACGCGATCGTCCGTTCAGCTTTGAGGTCAGGATTCCCACCCGCATGTTTGCTGTAAAGTTCTTTCATCCTTGGAAATCTGATCTTTTGTCCGACCGAACCGAAAATTTCGGTATTTTCTGATATACTGTAATGTGTACCTACCTGCGGGGTTAGAATTTGAACCTTCCC
The DNA here is from genome assembly GCA_048635215.1 of Candidatus Atribacteria bacterium. Classification (GTDB taxonomy): domain Bacteria; phylum AUK180; class AUK180; order AUK180; family AUK180; genus JAGLWT01. Next base: position 3,922 of record JAIVYW010000029.1, on the reverse strand, counting down.
CGGGCAAGGCATATCTGCGGATCTCAACGGTATGAACAGATCATAACTGCCGCCCGCAATAATAGAAAAATTATTGCCGATTCCTATTAGATCCTCCATACCGACAGAATAATTGTCAGCTTCATAAGTGTCCCACTCGCCCCAGCCGGGAACGAGAATTGTTCCAAACTTGTCCTTTGTATTATATTCATTCTCTCTGTGACGATCTTTTTGGTATCTGACGCCTATTTTCATTAAATTCCATTCTGCAAAATTAAGGTGTGAATGGAACTCTCCACCGGTTGAGAAGTCATCATACTTTGATCTGTCAAACCAGGATTTACCACCTGCCGCAACAGTCAAATCCGCGTCATCAATCAATTCGTCTTGGTGTTCGACATAGAAAAGACGCCCCATTACCGAAATGATCGGACTCAATCTCTTTTTTCCGGCAATACTTATTTGCCACTGATTCCAGTCGGCAAACCGCCAGTAGCGGTTTAATGCGATAGAACACCCCCTTTCCTGGCCGAACCAACTGAATGAAAGATTAGTACTGAAATTTTCATCCGGTACATAGCCGATATTTGCATTAAACGATTGTTTGATATAATCGCTCAATTCCCGTATTTCTCCGGCTTCTCTGTATTCGGAACTCTCACCGATCCATAGGTCTTCTTTATGAAAATCATCAGACAGCTCAAATCCGTCGGAAGTTCTGTAACTATAGCCTAAATGATAGTTGAATCCGCCTCGTTTCGTACAGTGATTAACAATATAGTTCTGGGCAAAAGGGCCGAACGAGGCGGTAAGGGCGGTACTGGGTTTTTCCATCCCCTTTTTTGTGATAATGTTCACTACTCCCCCCATTGTGTTTGCACCGTATAACACAGAGGAAGCGCCTTTGGTAATAACTATTTTTTTTATTGATTCAACCGGAATTGCGCCTAAATCAACTATTCCGGAGTAGCCCTCATAAGCCGGAACTCCATCAACAAGCACCTTGAGTTCATTCTGGTTAAAGCCTCTGATAGTAAGTGAGAACTCCCCCTTGGTTGTATTCTGAATATCCGCGCCGGGAATAAACTCTAAAGCTTCCGCAACGGTCTGAATACCTTTGTTTTTCAATTCTTCTTCGCTTATCTCATTAATTATAACCACGGGCCTGTCTTGCTTTTTATGGCCATAAACAACTATTTCGCCAAGATCGTATGTCTTGATATCGGAGACACTATTAATTGTAGCCATAATTCCGCACAAGATAAAACATAATAATTGCTTCATTATTTTCTTTCTTTTTCCCCAAATTCATCAATAAATTTCGAGAATTCCATTTCGCCGAAATCCTTGACCTTTTTCTGGAACCGGTCATATTTCTCTACAAATTTGTCTGCAAAAGGCGTAAGTTCCGCTCCACCGTGGTCTTTTCCGCCGATCGTCTTGTTCAAAATCTTCTTACCTAAATATTTTTCAAGTCGTTTTAGTATTCTGTGCGCCTTGGCATAAGACATTCCCATATCCTTTGCGGCTTTATTGATAGAACCGAACTTTCTTATTCTTTCTAACAACCAGATAAGTCCGATACCCATGAAAGACTCCCCTGTGTCATTAATTATACTGATCTTCATCTTGATTTTCATTACCGTTATGTATACCAAAATATAACGGTAATGTCAAGTTATTTGGTTTATATGGTATCGTACAATATATTTTATAAAGATCGTAGTGTTCTATCTCATTAAAAATTCGGCTTCATACTTACGGCTCTGTTCCATTTTAATCAATATAATTTTGCTGTAATTGCACATTACCGGAGAATACGACCTCAATGGTACAAGGAGAGTGTAAGCTACTTATTGGAACAACAGTCAAGAAAGTTGACTTTTGCCTTACTGATCATTAAGCACCCGTCTGATCGTTTCTAAGAAATTATTGATCTCAAAGGGCTTTTGAAGAAATACGATATCTTTGTCGAGAATGCCCTCATGAACTATTATATTCTCTGTATATCCCGACATGAAAATCACCTTGATATCCGGAAAGATCTTCTGAATCTCTACTAATGCCGTCTTCCCATTCAATGCCCCGGGGAGCATGATATCTGAAACGAGTAGATCAACTTGTTCTTTGTACTCTTGACACAGAGCAACGCCATTTTCCCCACTTGAAGCTTCAAGAACATTATATCCGAACTTCGTCAGTATTCTGACAGTGGAATCTCTGAGTAATTCCTCATCCTCGATAACAAGCACGGTCTCGCTCCCATTCAGTATTTTCGCAACTTGATGATCCTCTTCTACGGGAATGGTTTCCTTGTCGCATTGAGGCAAGTATATATTGAATGCGCTGCCTTTTCCCGGCTCACTATTGACGAAAATATGCCCACTACTCTGTTTGATTATCCCATAAACCGTAGCCAAGCCCAACCCAGTCCCCAAAGTGCCTTTTGTCGAGAAGAACGGCTCAAATATCTTATTTAGAATATCTTTGTCCATACCCTTGCCGGAATCCTTGATCGAAAGAAAAATGTATTCCCTGGCAGTTAACTCAGGATGCTCCTCAGAATTGATTTCATCTTTGCCGATATTACTTGTTTCAAAGAGCAATTTTCCACCCTTCGGCATAGCATCCTTTGCATTTGAAACGAGATTTACCAGGACTTGCCTCAGTTTTTCCGGATCTATTTCAATTACTGCCGCTTTTTCGCTAAGAGAATATTGCAGTTCTACATTATCCCCGATGATAAGCTTTAGCATTTTCTTCATACTTATTATTGTTTCATTTAGATCCAGAGTGATAGGGTTCATTATCTGCTTGCGGCTGAAAGACAGCAGCTGGCTTGTTAATTCTCTTCCATTCAATGCCGCTGCTTTTATATCCTTAAAATAGTCTCGAAGTTTCTTTTCGTCAGAAATGTCCAAAATGCCCAAATCGCTTAATGTCATGATGGGTGTCAATAAATTGTTGAAGTCATGGACAATGCTGGAGACAAATCTGCCGAGCGCATCCATTTTCTGCGAGTGAAGCAATTGCTCTTGAAGTTTTACTTTCGCCGTAATATCCTGAAAAACACAAAGTACCGATTGTTTTCGGGAAGAAGTATCTAATAGCGATGAAATTGAATATATGCGGTCCTCTTCATCGTGAGTAATAAATACGCTCCTATTTTGCTGGTCTTCGTTCAATGGGCACATCTCACACGGACTCTCCAAACCCAGATAAGTTTGGAAACATTTTTTCCCTACTGCTTTTAAATATTTGTCCTTGAGAAAGCCGAGACAGTATTTGATATTGTGTTTGGAATCGATCAGAGAAACTCCGATTTCAACATCAGAAAAACTATCGCTGATATTGGTTAGTATGCGATGTTCGTCAGCCATTTTTATGTTCAGATTATCTTCTGATGATTTCAAGTCGGTTGTCGTCCTTTCAATCTTCCCCATTGCCGTATACATAACGAATGTAACAACTATTAGGAGACTGAATCTTGAAGCATTTTGCCAATGAATGATCCCGCCGATAAATAAATTATGTGAATATATAAAATATGCCAGAAGGAATACCAATACAAAGAAGGATTTCTTTCTGAACCATATGACGGAGAGCATAATAGGAATGAAATAGGAATTTACAATAATATATTCGGTTTGAAAAGTAGAGTTAATGAACGAGGTAAGATAACACGCGATAAGTATTGAAGTCAGAAGGATAAGAGTTTTTATTTTAGTCATGCTCATAAATATCTCCGTTGAGGAATTATACAACTATTTGATTTCCAAGTCAAAGTTTGTGAAGCACGCATTTTGCAGAGACAATGCTCCGCAGAGCAAAATAGTTGATAAGGTGATAGGTTTGTAGGTTGGGACGGACGGATTCCCAATCGAGTTGGGAATGACAGATATTTTTCTTCAGTTTCACAATTATTCATTGTTCAATTCCCCTT
>JAIVYW010000028.1:0-9467 GCA_048635215.1 Candidatus Atribacteria bacterium | reverse complement strand
CTGTACCAATAAGACATTCACAAAAAGAGTGAAGAAAATCTCACCTGAAGCAATGGGCCTGCTCTATATTGAGATCTTGAGCGCAAATGAGTACCGAAGGAAATTCGGGCAGGCGGCTTACAATGGCTATAAGCATCATCTTCTGAAGATCGCCCTGAATATGCTCCGGGGGCCCGATTTCGTTATTAATCTTTCACATGATACCTTCCTGATCATGATCGACGGCATTATGCAGAAACATATAACCACAAGAGCAAAGACCATTATACATAAACTGAAGGATGAGACGGTCATGAAATACAGATTCTTCGTAAAACACCTGGAATCACCTGATACGGATTCTCTCATATTTCATACAAAGAATTTTAGTGATGTGATGGTTCCGCTCTCCGACAGCGAACTCCAGATAATAATGTAGTGTTTCATAATAGAATAAAAAGCAGCGCATAGGGGAATCGAACCCCTGCTGCCGGATTGAGAACCCGGTGTCCTAACCCCTAGACGAATGCGCCGCAATCGAAATTTGTAATAATGGTACGCCCAGCAGGATTCGAACCTGCGACCTACGGATTAGAAGTCCGTTGCTCTATCCAGCTGAGCTATGGGCGCTCAACTTACCCATTAGTGTATTTAATGAACAGAAGCGCTATGGCAATCACCAACACGACTATGATGGTCATCAAAACAGCTGTGGTGTATACCTGTTGCCTCTTCGAACGATTCTTTCTTTTTTTCGAACGGACTTTCCTGTTCATCCGTTTATTATAATCTTCTTGCGTAACCCATTCCACCTGTCCGTGGTGGTTTACATACTTCCTAAAGCCTTTTTCCGAGTAATAGCGCTCGGTCTCTTCGTCCTTAATTCTCCTTTTCTCCATTTCAAGAGCGAATTTATCGGCTTCTGAGCCGGAGAACATCTTCTCATCAATGCGCTGTTCTTTCCTTTCTTCTTTTATCTTAAGTTCTTTGAGCGCATCCGCCCGAATTTTTTTTTCTTCTTCTTTACTTAGTTGTTTATCCATAATCATTTAGCCTTTAGGAATCTATTATATATAATATATTTTGAAAAATCAAGAATATTTTTCCTAAAAAGTTGACAAATCGCTATCTTTTTAATTATCCTTTGTTATGGCAAATTTAAATGAGGCCGTGGACGCGGTCCTCGGAAACATAAATATAGTATCAGTGATCTCGAGATACTTGACGCTTCGCAAGGGCGGAAAGAACCATATGGGACTGTGCCCTTTTCATTCCGATTCCAAATCCCCGTCGCTTTCAGTCAGTGAAGACAAGGGATTATATCACTGCTTCGGATGCGGGGCTTCCGGGAATGTGATCACATTTATCTCCGAGATAGAGGGGATCTCACGCTTTGAGGCGATAAAAGCGCTTGCAAATGAGATCGGCATTGATATTACATCGGGATATCAAAAGGGAAAAAGAGAAAAATTCCTGCAGATCACACAATTAGCGGCAAAAACATTTCATAATAATCTGATAAATGAGATCTAATTAAATCCGACATTGAGAAAATTCATTAAGGACAGGCACATCACCGAAAATATTGCCAAACAATTTTTCTTGGGTTATGCTCCGTTTGACGCGGACCGTTATGTTGACGAATTGAAACTTCTGGGAAAGGATGTAGATGTCGCGAAGGATCTGGGGGTAATTGCGATATCAAGGGCTGGAAGGCCGTATTTCAAGATGCACGACCGCTTTATCTTTCCGATCACTGATATAAACGGATATCCGATCGGATTCGGCGGAAGAACCCTTTCCAAGGATGAAACGATCCCCAAGTATATCAATTCTCAGAACAGCCCTATTTACAATAAGAGCAAATCCTTATATGGCCTGGGCCTTGCGAAAGATTATATAAAGGTGGAAGGAAACGCGATCCTGGTCGAAGGATACTTTGATATGATGACCTTGTTCAAGGCCGGTATCCGAAATGTCGTTTCTTCATCAGGCACCGCCCTGACACCCGAACAGGTACTCATGTTAAAACGGCTGACGGATAAGATCTTGGTATTTTACGATTCCGATGACGCGGGACAGAAAGCCGCTTTCCGGTCAATTGAGATCCTTCTTTCCTCAAATATTGAGGGAAAGATATTCAAATTGCCCGTAAAAGACCCTGATCAATTTATCAACGAACAGGGAGCCGAGGAATTCAAAGATGTACTTAATAAGGAAGGCATATTACTTGAAGATTTCTATCTTTTCTATCTCTCACGGGTGTATGATCTGAGCGTTAAGAAACAGAAACAGGAAGCATACAGCAAGGCGCTTGATCTTCTCAGGGTCATAGCCGATAATGATATAAAGGAAAAATTCCTTGGCAAAATCGCCGATTTCTTCCAATACTCCAATATCTTTGTTGAGGAAGATTATCAAAAAGGAACATTGAGAGTAAAGGCGGCAAAGCCGGAGAAGGTGTCAAGAAAGATCAATCTGGACAGTTTGGGCAAGAAGTATCATGAAGCGGCGGATAATTTTTTTCAAATTTTATTCAGGCACACTGCGCGGTACGAGGAAGATGTTCTGAAGATCGATCTGAATAATTTCCCCGAGGGAGATTTTCGAGAGCTTCTCGCGTCACTCTTGGATTATCTTGATATGAACGGAAAATTCGAATCAAACGGCTTCATTTCCTTCCTCGCGGACAATGAGAAGGAAGAACTTGTAAGCTCTGCCGTTACCTATATTATGTCCAATGAGGAAGGTGCACAGGAAGAGGAAGAACAGAAAGACGACACTTCGCACTTCCACCTCTATCGCCTTCAGATGGAGTTATTCGGCATCCGTATAAATGTAAACAATATTAAAAAAATGATGACATCGCCCATGGAAAGCAAAAAAGCGAAGATGATGCATTTCAAGGATATGTCAACTTTGAACAATAGAATTGTTGATATTCAAAAAGAACTGGGAGGATACTTGCATGGAAAATGAAAAGAGACTGCAGAAAGTATTAAAAAAGATCAAGGGACTTAAAAAGAAACAGATCTCATACGACGAATTGAATGATATCATTCCGACAACTTTTACCATAAATGATATTGATCAGCTTATTGATAAGGTTCAAAAGACCGGAATTTCGCTCGTCTATACCGGCGAAGAGGAATATTTTATTCCGGACAATGAGATAAAGCTGACCGAGGAAGAGAAGAACCAAATGGTCTTTGAGGCGGAAACATCCAAGAAAAAATCAAAGAACCCGTTGATACTCTATCTCAAGGATATGGGGAAATACTCCCGTTTGACCTCCGAAGAAGAGATCGCGACTTTCGAGACCATCGAGAAAGGCAGGCGCGAACTTTCAAGGATCATTTCAATGTTGAAGGTAAATTATGATTTTCTGAACTACTTCTATGATAGGTTCATCGAAGAAAGGAATGAGGGCGAAGATAAGATCGAAAAAGTCGTGATCTTTGAGGATGCCTATGAAATGAACTCCGAACACAAGAAAATAGAAATGAAGAGATTTATCCGAATACTTAACAATATCCGTGATCTAAGAGAAGACATCCTTGACTTGAAATCAGAAGGTTCGCGCAGGCACTCAAGGGAGATCACACAGAGACAGCATATGCTTGCGGAGAGGGTCGTTGACCTTCATCTGAGCGATCAGTATTTCAAGCGGGTGATCGACAAATTCGAGAGGACCATGAAATATAATGCTGATGCCGCGGATGATTATTACAAGAGCTGGGAATTGACGAGGATCAGGCGGAAGATCGAGAAGGTCCAGGACTTCATTAATCGGGCCAAAAGGAAAATGGCGGAATCCAACCTCAAATTGGTCATCTCTTACGCAAAGAAGTTCATCAATTCAAATATGTCCTTTCTCGACTTGATCCAAGAGGGAAATATCGGACTGATGAAGGCCATAGAGAAATACAAATATCAGAAGGGATATAGGTTCTCGACATATGCGACATGGTGGATACGGCAAGCCATCTCAAGATCTATCGCTGACCAGTCAAGGACAATTCGTATCCCCGTCCATCTTATTGAGACCAAGAACAAGGTCAATAAGGCCATTGCGGAATTAACCGTAAAACTTTCCAGAGAACCGTCAACAAAAGAGGTCTCTGAACATCTTGATGTTGAAGTAGAGAAGATCCTGTCTATTATGGATTCTGTGAAGAACCCTGTATCTCTTGACTCTCCGATCGGAGATAAGGAAGATGCCTCTTTGGGTAATTTCATCGCAAGTGATCAAATAGAATCACCGGAGAAATATTTCCGTCATATAATGCTCAAAGAAAAACTCAATCATGTTCTTTCAACCTTGGAAATAAGGGAGGCGGAGATAATCCGTCTGAGGTTCGGCTTAAACGGAGAAACCCCGAAAACCCTTGAGGAAGTAGGAAATATTTTCAATATCACAAGAGAAAGAGTTCGACAAATTGAGGCGAAGGCCATACGGAAACTGAGACACCCCTCCAGAAGCAAGAATCTTTTTGAATTTTATGAAGAAGAGTAAATGAAGAAAGACAGTTTATTTTTTATCTTTCTGCTGCCCTTTTTTCTGGCGATCGTGATCCTGGTGATCATCGTTCCTCCCTTGCCCGCCCTGCAGAAGAAAGATACGCATACTCAAGATAATTTTCATATGAATGGAGACAATATCAACTCCAAGACCTATACATTCACACGCGGTGACAGTTTCTTCAATGTCATGCACGCCGCCGGCATGCAGGCCGGAGAGACCCTGAAATTGGTCAAGCTGATGAAGAAAAACAAATTGAGAGCTTCGTCTTTCCCAGTTGGGACAGAGATTTCCGTCCTTTTCGACGGAGAGGATATTTTCTCAGTCGATGTATTTATCAATCGTAGGGATTCATTTTTTTCTCTCACAAAGGAAGAGGGTAAATGGGAGCTTTCTTCGGTTCCGATCCCTGTACTCAGATCCTATCACATAAAAGAGTTCACTGTCTCAAGTTCACTTTTCGGCGCTATCAAGACCGGTGGTGAGTCAGACCGCCTGGTATTCATGATCATTAATGTATTGAAATGGGATATCGATTTTTTTAAAGATGTGAGAAAGAACGATAAGATCCAAGTCCTTTTTGAAAAGATCAAAAGGGCAGGCGCTAAGGTAGATTACGGCAAGATAGTTGCCATAAAATATCTCGGCGCGACAATATCCTCGGAAGCATTCTATTTTACAAATAACAGAATATCAGGATATTTTGACCGCAAAGGCAATAATAAGAAGAAATCCTTTCTGAAATATCCCTTGAAATTCTCCCGCATATCTTCCAATTACTCAGGCAGGCGTTTTCATCCTATCTTGAAAGTATATAGGCCTCATCACGGCATTGATTACGCCGCTCCCACAGGCACTCCGATATATTCGATCGGAGACGGTGTAATCAAAAAGAAAGGATGGTACGGCGGAGCAGGGCGGCATATTACCGTAAGACATGCCAATGGCTATGAATCCATCTACAATCATCTATCAAAATATGGCCGCGGGATCAAGGTCGGGACAAGGGTATCCATGGGAAGGATCATCGGCTATGTTGGCTCTTCCGGCCTCGCTACTGGCCCGCATCTTGATTTCAGAGTGAAAAAGAACGGAAGATGGATCAATCCCCTTAAGATGAGACGACCTGCAGGAAAACCGCTGCCAAGGAAATATAAGAATGATTACAAACAATTCCTTTCAGAGATCACACCTCTTTTTGAAAATATCGGAAAAAAAGAAACAGACAAAGAAGTAGAGAAAATATTTTCAGATAATGAATCATAACACTAAGTGATCTGATCCATAAAGACTGTAGCAGTCGTTCACGAGTGAACGAGGTACAAGGTTAGATGTACGAAGTGATAAAAGCAGTACGAGGTACGGGTAAGAAAATGAGAACAAGAAACACACCCGTAACCGCAAAAACAATATTTCGCTTCTTTCGTTAGAATCATCCGTTAAAATGATAGAACGCCGGAGCGAATTAAGATATGGGACACGCCGTACTCCGCAGGAGTTCGACTGTCCCGATGTAAAAGTACCAAGCGGAGAGTTGAAAATTGCGAAGCAATTGTACACTCTTCGCCCAGTTAGAATCAAGCGCTAGCGTCAGCCTCAATTCTTGTTTCTACGAATATTTCTGATTATTTCCTTCTTCCCTTGCCCACTTGTCACTTGTGCACTGCGAAGCGTAACTTTTGAACAATCTTCTTCACCTCTTATTCAAGAGGAATACAAAGAGATTCTTATCTCAAACGATTTTCCGGTTACGGATGTGTTTCCTTTTCCTATTCTCGAATTGTTCATTGTTCATTTCTCAATTGTTCATTGCATTTACCAACCTTGAACTTTTGAACATTTCAACTTTTGAACAATCTTCTTCACCTCTTATTCAAGAGGCAATAATATCTCAAATACCAGACCGTTTTTGCCGTTTTCAACCTTGACCTCTCCATAATGAAGATCAACGGCCTGCTTTACAAAGGCCAGTCCGATCCCCATGCCGGCCTTCTTCGTTGAGAACTCCGGTTTGAAGATGCTTTTCAATATTTCCTCTTCAACACCGCCTGCAGTATCACTATAGACGAATTGATAATAATTCTCAAATTGCCGGCCCATTATCGTGATCGTCCCGGAGGGTTTCTCTTTCAATACGGCCATTGAGTTCTCTATAAGATTGATGAATATATGCCTTAAAAGATTATGATCGGCCTGCAGTACAGCATCCGCCATCGAGATATCCAGAACGACCCCGTACCTCTCCAGCATACCGCTGTAGATTATCGAGATCTTGCTGAAAAACTCAGCCGGGACCAGAGATTCTTTATTTACCGTTGACAATTTGGATAAGTAATAGAAATCCTCAGAAAGCTTCTTCAAATAATCTATCTGTTCATAGATGATCTCAAAGGATTGGGAGAATATTTTATCAAACTCTTTTGAGTTTTCATTGTATAGATTGCGAAGGTGATCAAGGAGCATCTTAACGGGGGTCAAGGGATTTTTGATCTCGTGAGCGATCTTTTTTGTGGCGCGTTCCAGATTTTTTAATGCCTCATGTTCCTTTTCCTTCTCACGTAATTCTTCGAGACGGCTCGCCATAAAATTGAAATCAAAAAGCAGCTCCGAGTACCCGGGGTCTTTTACCGTCTTTACTCTAAACGAGAAATTTCCGCTTCTTAATTGAATAAAGCCGTTTCTTAATATTCCCACGAATTTCAATCTATTCCGTTCTATCATATCGATATTGATCATAATAAGTATCAAAAAGAGAAAGAAGATACCGAGGTAGAGAAATACACCGAGAGGGGGCCTTGAGATGGTTCTTGAGATCGCTATTGTAAAACTGCTATTGTTAAAGGTGCCTCTGGGATAAAAATAATTGATCAAGTCACCTGAGCGGCGGATACCATAGATCGCCTCATGGAGGACTGAAGGAATATCACTATTGATAATTCCTCTGATATTCGAATTAAATATAATCCGGTTACCGTAATAAACTGTCAAAGGAAGTAATTCCATTGCGTCCAAACGAAAGATGATCTCTCTGAATGGAATGAGAAGTATCTGATCTGATCGGTCAATTGAGGAAGCAAGATACATTTTATCTTCTTTCAAGGAAAAGCCGGGATCCATTTCCCGAAGATCCCCTTTCTCAACCAGAACTTCGATATCCTGCACTTTGTACCGCCCTGGAGTGGGAGCGGGGAAGGTTGAAATGAAGAGCCCTTTGATCAATTTCACTTCCTTGTTCAATCTCTCGTCAAGTAGAGAGGCCTCTTTGGGAATACTCCTTCTCAAGGTGTTGATATCGTTGAATACATAGAAGTAATAAATAAGGGAGAAAAAGAAAAGGCCGCCAAAGAAAAATATCAGGATAGTGCGGGATGTCATACCAGCAAATATCTTTAAAAGATTAAAAGATCCATCAGCAATAGCGGAAAATATGACCAGAAGGAAAAGAATGAATGCCAATAGACCCACTAATTGAATATATCGGAACACACCCTGCATACCGCCTCGTTCTTCGAAGATGAGGTCAACCTCCATCGCGCCGATCTGTGAGCTGTCAATTTTCAAAAGGTCCGAATAATGCAGCACTTGATACTCGATGCCGTTGATCTCGATCTCCTTCCTGTCATCGTCTTCCATTGAAGATGTATCGATGTCAATATAAAACGGGGATCGGGAGGAATCGAGAATATTTCCTTTGTTATCGTAGAAGACAATGCTCGCGGTCTGCTGCGGGAAATAATAATCTCTTAGAATGAACGAAACAAATTCCATATCCCCTTTCATAATAGAATACTTCAATTCTCCATTGGAGTGAATATTATCGATCTTTCTGCTGCTGTTCCAGAACTCATCCGTAATATTTACGATATATAGCGTAGCAAGGACGGTGAACACCCAAAGAAGGATAATACCGCCTCTTAAAGAAAATCGGGGAACAAAAAGCGGAATAACGAATATCGGCAAGAGAATGACAAGGCCGGGCTTAAGAAGCGAAGCCAAAATAAGAAACACAAGGGAGGCGGCGCATATGGGAACATTATGCGACCTAAGCGTCTTTAGAAGCAATGCGGCAAAAAAGACCATTACCCACAAAGTATCAAAGAGAAGAAATAGTACTATGGCAAGGCCCACCAAAGAGAGCGTTATATATTGCTTTTTGCTTTTGAGAAGTACTAATGAGAGGATAATGAACAAATACTCCAGGGAAATATTGTTAGTCACCATCAAGATAAATGTAACGATAACGGCGAATATCATAATTCCCTTTTCCTTGTTAAGTATGATAACGCCGATAATGCTTATCAAGAGGATCAGAAGCAGTGGATCAAAAGAGGGAACGACACCTTGCAGGGAAAGGTATATCACATCTCCTCCCAGCGTGATGTTTGTGTTTCTGATATTCTCCCCGGCGGCAAAAAGAGAGATAATGGTGCTTCTGTGAAATTTGCTCCGCAAAACGGCTTCAAGGTCATCCGAAGACCTATCGGGAATAAAACTTCCGGCTTTAATTAATAGGAATTCTCCAGAATTCTCAATAATAAATATACGGTTTCGGTATCTGTCTGTTCTTACGCCTTCTTTCAGGCCCGCACCCTGGAAATAAAATATCTCTCCAATCTGCTTTGCAGGATTCGCCTGCTGAACAATGCTCCACTTTATTCCATTGCCGAATTCCTTTTCAAAGACAGCCGTCGAGTCTTTCTCTCCCAACATTTTCCGCCATTTGATAATGGAGTTTTCAAGATGTCTTTTTTCTACATTGACCGGAAGAAAAATGTAATAAAATGAGGTAAGGACAAATATAAGAAGAAATATCCTTCTTAAAACCCTGGATACCTTTTTTCCTTTCATTTCCCATCCTTTATTTCTGAAAAATATTTGATCATAGCACGATATAATTTTTTCTCGGCGGGATCGCTTAATTGCTCTAAATGCAGGTCCAATACCGCTTTCTCTGCCCTTACAATGG
>JAIVYW010000027.1:0-9414 GCA_048635215.1 Candidatus Atribacteria bacterium | reverse complement strand
AAAAATCAGGGCATCGAGCTGGTACCGGTCGGCCCGGGCAATCCCAAAGGTAATGGGACGGATGAAGGAGCATTTAGCCAGATGAAAAACGTGCTGGGAAATATTTGCCTGAACATGTCATCGCCAATGGCGCATAAGACCTTTGAGCTCCTTCAATCCCTGGACGGCAAATACGCCTCAATGAATGGAGCGACTCAGATAAGGGCGGGCGTGATCAGGCCTGAAGTGATCGTGACCGACATTGATTATAAGGACGGAGAGATCAAGGAAGCAGAATATTTCATTAAGATCGGTAAAAGCATCAGAATAATCCGCAATCCTTATTTTGGGAAAATCGCCACCGTCATAGAAATGCCCACTGAACTCCACGAGCTGGAATCCGGCGCCATGGTAAGGGTCGTTAAGCTTGAATTGGAGGATGGCGAGAAAGTGATCGTCCCCCGTGCGAATGTTGAGATCATAGAAGAGTAGGTATCTTATTTGGTACATATTCAAGCCGCAAGGGGAATAAGATTGTTTAAAAGTTCAAATGTTCAAAAGTTGAATGTTGGCAAATACAATGAATAGTGAAAAAAGAATGAATAATTGTGAGACTGAGAAAAATTATATTTGTCATTCTGAAAGAGCGGTAGCGACCGAAGAATCCATCTCTTTTGTCATTTCAGCGAAAGCGAAAATATCGGAAAACCATATGCGGATACTGTTTCCAGGTGGTTCTAGCGAGGCAAAGAGTTTACACGCTCCGCTTCCTGTCAACTCTTTGCTTGGTACTTTTACATCGGGACAGACGAACGCCGGTGGCGTACGACATGTCCCATATCTATATTCGGTTACGGATGTGGATATTGTTTTCATTTCCACCTCACATGTTACATGTCATACGTTACACGCGAACCCTCGTGAGCGACTGCCATTGGATTTATGAAACATAACACTGACCCCCATGTTCTTCAAATGTAAGCGCTTTGCCGTTCTCTCAGGGGGCGGCGCCAGAGGGATCGCCCATCTGGCCTTTCTTGAAGGGTTGAGTTTCGTCCCCGACGGAATAGTCGGGACAAGTTCAGGAGCCTTGGCGGCAGCTTTATTTTCCTTTTATAACGGAGATCTTAAAAAGGCCAGAAAAACTGCCTTTGAGATCAATTCAATACCTGTTCTGGCGGAGATCGAAGAACATTTCAATAAAGACAAGAACCTTTTTAATGCGACAAGACATTTCTTCACTGAGGTGAAACTGCTAAAGGCGGATGCCCTCTTTGAAGCTTCCGAATTGGAGGATAAGCTCGAGCATATATTCGGAGAAACTCTGATATCTCAAATGCCTATCAGGATATTTCCGACCGCTATCGACCTGAATAGCGGCAATTATACTGTATTCGCGAGCGGAAAGATCGTTCCCGCCCTTATGGCTTCAATGGCGATCCCCCTGGTTTTTCCTCCGGTAAAGATCATGGACCGAATTTTCCTGGACGGAGGTTTTTTGGACAATGCACCCATACTCTTCTCACGGAAATTGGGGGCTGATAAGGTATATTTTTCTGATATCAGCGCCACCTATTCAAACAAAGGCGAGGACTTTACGGGGTCAAATATCCTGCAGAACCTCCTTGCCATACATGGTTCTTATATTAATTCATGGGAAAAAAATATTGTCGATCATTATCACAGTTTTAAATTGAAAGGGTTTTCCTGGAACAATTTCTCCAAATCCGACGAGATATACAGCCTCGCGAAGAAGTCTATTGCCGAGAACGGATATGTGAAGAATACCAAGAGATTTTCAAGGCGGGAAATACAAAAATTCTCGGAGATCAAATGGACTACCATTTAGCACACGAAAAGAATGTCTGACACAATACCTGTCTTTCTCAATCTTCCCCTGAAGAACGCGCAGCAATGGCTCAGCGAAGTTCCAGAAATAATACAAGGATTTGAGATCTATATTCCCGGAGAACGGCTCAGGGACAGCGACGGCCTCGATATCCCCGTAAAGACCCCTATTACCCTTCACGCGCCGTATCTGGAGATGGGGCTGGGCATGATGGACAGGGATATCAGGAAGATCTGCATAGACACGATGAGAGCGGCGATCGAAAGCGCCATTGATATGAAGGCGCTGGGTGTGGTGTTTCATACCGGTTTTGATCCGGTGAAATTCTTCTCCCCGTCCATTTTCAAGAAATGGCTGAAGATGGCAGCGGTCACGCTGGAAGAGGTGACCGATGGTTTTTACTCATTACCCGAGATATTCTTTGAGAATGTCTTTGAGACCAAGGCAGCACAGTTCTTTACAATTATTGAAGAACTATCAAAGGCAAGAGAGGTCAGTGTATGCTTTGATACCGGCCATTTTAATTATATTGCTCAGGACGAGCTTTCCGACTGGTGCCGCGAGACAGCCAATTTCAATAATCAGCTGCATCTGCATGATAATGACGGCCATGGAGACTGGCATCTTCCTCCCGGAGCGGGAAATTTCCCTTTCGGAAGATTTTTTGATATATTTGAACTTAAGAGAACACGGCGCATGGTTTTGGAAATGCATAAAAAAAGCCACTTCCAACCCGCGGCGAAATGGATCTCTGAAATAGTGGAGAAATTATGAAAATAAGAACATTGCTAATTGCCTTAATGCTTTTCACTCTTTTATCCTGTGCTGATAAGAAGGCTGCCGATAACGAAAAGCCCGAAAAAAAGAAGATCAGCGTCGGTGTAGTGCTTTCGGTCGGGGGACGAGGAGACAATTCATTTAATGACTCTGCGGTGCGCGGAGCGGATAAGGCCGAAAAGGATTTCGGTGTCACCGTAAATATCGGACAGCCGGCAAGGCTGGCGGAGGACAAGAAATATCTGAATACATTCGCGGCAATGGAATGCGACCTCGTCGTGGGCGTAGGCTTTCTTATGAAGGACTCTGTAGAAGAGATCGCCGCCAAATACCCGAAGGTAAAATTCATCATCATTGATTCTGTCTCAAAGGGAGACAATGTCAGATCCATAGTTTTCAAAGAAGACGAAGGTTCTTTTCTGGTGGGAGCCATCGCCGCATTGAAGAGTGAAAATGCAAAAATAGGCTTTATTGGCGGCATGAAAGTTCCCTTGATCAAGAAATTCGAGCGGGGATACAATGAAGGCGCAAAATATATTAACCCGGACATAGAGATATTCAATCGGTATATCGGTTCCGGCGGAGATGCTTTTCACGACCCTGTGAAGGCGGAACAGATAGCCACCACCCTTTTCAAGAATGGCGCCGATATTATTTATCATGCCGCGGGACAATCGGGCAACGGACTGATCAAAGCAGCACAGCAAGAGAAGAAATTCGCGATCGGCGTGGATTCAAATCAAAATTATATGGCACCGGGATGGGTACTGACCTCAATGGTAAAGAATGTTGACGAAGCGGTTTATTCATCTATCGAGGACATCATCAAGGGACAGTTCACCTCCGGACTGCATATTCTGGGCTTGAAGGAAAAAGGCGTGAATTATGCCCTCGACGAATACAATAAAGAACTGCTCGATAGTAGTATTATTAAAAAAATCGAAGATATCCGGAGTAAGATCATCAGCGGAGAGATCCAGATAGTGGAAAATACTGACAAGTAAATGATCTCTACAGAAAAGCTCTCCAAATCCTTCTACGGCAAATTCGCCAATGAGAACATCGATCTTGAGGTGAGGGCGGGCGAAGTTCACGCCATACTGGGCGAGAATGGAGCTGGAAAAACTACATTGATGAAAATGCTCACCGGAATATATTCACCGGACAGCGGAAAGATCTTTTTTAAGGGCGAAGAGATCGCAGGACTCGACCCGGGAAAGGCCAAAGACCTTGGCATCGGAATGATACATCAGCATATCCTATTGATCGATAATTTCACCGCCTGGGAAAACATAGTACTGGGAAATGAGACCGGAACGCCATTTATGAAAAAGGAGATCATGCTCGCTAAACTGGAGGAGCTCAAGCTTCAGTACGGCCTGACCGTAGATCTGAATTCTTTCATCGCGGATATCAGCGGCGGTCAGAAGCAGCAGGTTGAGCTGTTGAAATTACTGTATCGGGATTTCGATCTGCTGATCTTCGACGAGCCCACGGCATTGCTGGCACCGGAAGAGATCGAGGGCCTTTATCGGATAATGAAAGAGCTGAGGAATAAGAATAAATCAATAATCTTCATAACACATAAACTCAAGGAGATCTTTGCGATAGCAGACCGGGTTTCTACGCTTTGCTGCGGTAAAATACTGGGAACTTACAATATCGCGGATGTCAGTGAAAAGAGCCTGATCGCAGAGCTCTTCGGAGAAGATCTTCCGCAGCAGCAGTTAACAGATGAAAGCACCAAGGATTTTTCCGGAGAACTGCTTATAAAAGAACTGTCCATACCCGGCATTCTAAACATCAGAGAACTTTGTGTAAAAAAAGGAGAGATCTACGGGATCGCCGGAATTGAAGGAAACGGCCAAAAGGAATTTCTGGACCTTCTCTTTGATGCGGTTAAAGGCAAGAAAGAGATCTACTTTGACAATATACGAATAGATAAAGGACTGAGAAGGATGTGCGCATTGATTCCGGAAGACCGCAGCACTGAGGCATTGCTACCTGCTAAATGCCTTTGGGAAAATTTTCTTTTCAATACCAGCAATCTGAGCAGGACTTCTGAATTCGGCATCATCGACAAGCAGAAGGCAGCAATAATATCTGAAGAGATCATCGGCCAGATGAATGTTAAAGCCGGATCTTCCGCTGGCCGGATAAATGACCTATCCGGAGGGAATCAGCAGAAATTCATACTGGGGCGGGAATTGTATTTTGAACAAAACTTCATTATCGCCAAAAACCCGACCCGTGGGCTCGATGTAAAATCGGAACGTTTTGTGCACGAATACTTGAGAAAACAAGCGGCAAAAGGAAAAGCAATTATACTTTTCTCGACCGAATTGCCGGAATTAATTAATATATCCCATCGCATCGGAGTGCTTTACCGTGGAAGCATCCTGACCGAATTCAAAAAGCAGGATTTCTCCCCGGAAAAGATCGGAAAGGCGATGCTGGGGGTATTGGAGGATCAGAATGTTCGATGACAGCACAATATTTGTGGTAGACAATAATATCATGTTCACAGACCTTAAGGATGAAACTGTTCTTTTTAACAATAAGAATCAATTCTACTACAGCCTTAATACCGTTGGCGGCGATGTATTTCACCTGATCCTTAAGGAGCTTGAATTCTCAGAGATCGTGGAAAAAATGTACAGATCATTCAAGGGAGAGGTTTCCAAAGAGGAGCTAAGGTCGGATATTTCCGAGATCATAGAAGATCTTATCGGCGAAGGGATAGTAAAGAAGAAGAAGAAGTGACATTGAAGAAACTCATATTAGCACCTCAGATCATCTTTTACCTTATCTTGATCGAAACGCTGATCTTCTTTTCGGTCCCCATGGCAAAAAATGTGAAGATCCTCGGCGGAATGCCCGTCTACCTCAAGGGATTTTCCAATGAATATGTGATCTCCGCCATAAATACCGTTTTGTACAAGAATTTTCTCGGAATGCACCTCTTTGTCGCTAATTGTATTCGCTACTCTCTTTTAGGATTTCTCTTTTTATCAAAACGGATTCCGGTATTAAGAGTGGCATTGGGAGTAAAAAAGAGCAGCGGGCGGATACAGGGGCATATGTGGCTTGAAAATTGCACCTCTGTAATGTTCGAGCCGGCGGCCACAAGCGGCGAATATAAGAAGCTTGGAGAGTTTTACCGATGAAGATAATCAAGGACCTGAAACACATTCAAAAAAAGATGATCGCGGAGAGAATACCGATCTCGATCAACTTTGAACTGACACATAGATGCAATTACGACTGCATACATTGTCTAAGAGATATCAGGAACACTCCCGAGCTCGATACTAATGAAGTATTTCGCATTCTTCAGGAGATCAAAGACGCGGGGACTTTAGAACTGTCCCTTACCGGAGGAGAGATATTCCTGAGAGAAGATATCTGGGAGATCCTGGATAAAATAAAGGAATTGAGATTTTCCACCACCATCTTTTCCAATGGCTGGCTTCTGGATGAAGAAACTGTCAAAAGGATCAGCACATATTCCATTAAAGGGATCGACATCAGCCTCTATGGCATGGATCCGGAGATCCATGACAAGGTTACAACGATAAAGGGATCTTTTGATAAGCTCGTGCAGAACCTTAAGTTCCTGAAAAAATACAATGTCCCCGTAAGACTGAAGATGATGCTTTTCCGCTTCAATGTGAAGGAGCTTGAAAAGGTCTATGAATTCGCCAAGCGCGAGGACTATCAATTCACATTTGACGAACTCCTTTTTGTAGCCGACTCAGGATCAAGGGTTCCTTTTGACTACGCTGTTTACGGTGATCAGATCGCGTACATTGAGAAGTTCAGATTAAAACTTTCTTCCGGCGACAGTATCTGGGTGGACTATGATATCGAGAACCGGGCCGGCGCGAGAATAATGTGCACCGCGGCAAGGTCTACGGCCGCGATCACCCCCGATGGAGACCTCTTACCCTGCATCGTATGGCGAAGGTCCATAGGGAATCTTAAGAAGAATTCCTTCAAAGAATTATGGAATAATTCAGAAAATGTGAAGAAACTACTTGACATTGAGGATAGAAATTTTGTAAAATGTATAAGTTGCAGACTAAATGTTGTCTGCAGAGTTTGCCCGGGAATGAACGAGGGAGAGAATAATAACCCGTTCACGCCGTCTTTTCAGAAGTGCAGACTCACTGAAATTAAAGCGGAGGTTTTAGATGACTATAAGAAAGAAATACATTAAACCGGTTTTGACCAAGTATGAAAAGGTCCGTGATGTTACTACTGCTACGGTTGCCCTTGAAGGAACCGCCAGCGCAGCAGATTGCACACTTACTCGTTGTACTTCAGAACCCCCTGCGATCAAAGGTTAATTTTTAATTGGATACTCTCCAAGTAATTACAGACACCTTTCAGAAACTTCAAGAGATAGCTGATCTCGATTTTTTTTTAAGAAACAGTTTCCGCTTTTAGAATTACAAGTTCATTCAAATTACCGCAGCGTTGAAGAATCCTTTCAGCGCTTTTTTTCATCTGGAGGACTCCGTCCCCGCTTTTCTTATAATATCAATGTGATCAATACCAAGGGAATATCTCTTGGGTATGTTATTGGCAGGATCAAACAAAAACCCATTCATAAAGAAAAGCTCTTCGCCTTATTCGAGAGTGCCGGCAGGATCGTCGGTGTGTTCCGCGACGGCTTTTATCTTATTCTGGACAAGGAAAATAATACTGCTTCGATATTCGGAAATTTCTCACCTCAATGGGATAGTTCATATTTAAATGCATTTATTTTTACTCCGCTTGTGGAGTTGATCATCAGGGCATCGGGATTTTTCTCGGTTCACGCAGGAGCGGTTGAAGACAAAACCGGAAATTGCATACTCATTTTCGGAGATAGCGGAATAGGAAAAACTACGGCTACTTTGAGAAAGGCTTTAAGCGGCAGTCGGCTCATGGGGGACGATACAATAATGCTCGACGATCAATTAAATGCTTTCTCATTTTTGAAGCCGCTGCATTTATATCAGGACTCTTTGAAATTATTGGGACTGTCCGCAGAGCTCGGACCCGTAAAGAAAGGCAAAGGAGAATTCACTATCAGCGAACTCCCCTCTTCAATTGAACCTTATAACGGGCGGGCAAAGATAGAAAAATTGTATTTTCTTGGCCTAACGGGAGGGAATCGCACAATGGAGCCGGCGGAGGTATTCCGTAAACTTCTATCGTATTCGATGATACCCCTCGGCAAGGAGGGAGTACAGGCCCAGATGGGCCTTTTGAAGAAGATATCTTCTATACCAGCGGTTGAAATTTCAAGAGAAGAATTCGGGGAGATCGATGGCTTTCAATAAAAATTTCTTTGTTTCACTTACGCTTCTGCTGCTTATGCTCATCACGATCAATGTGATCACCGGAGATCATACGGGACTACCTGGAATGTTCGCCATCTTCACCATCTTCTATCTGCTTCCTCTCGCATTCTATCTCAAGAAGGCACCTGATTATTTTCTGGGAGCAGCTTTGGCTATCCTTCCTCTGGCGTTCTGGTTCAGGACACATAATCCGTATGCGATAAAGGCGCCGATATTCGCATTATTTCTAATTCCCTTTTTCATATCACTTTCCTTTCATCGATTCTCATACGATATCATTATACCACATAGGATTACCAATTCCAACAAAAGGATGGATCCTTCATACAAGAACCAGATTGATAAATAGAGAGGATAGCTGAACGACTAAAAATTCAAGGTTAAATGGTGGAGAGAAGGAAATAAAGATGGATCTTTCGTTACACTCAAGATGACAAATAGCGAGAAAGATGGATTCCTGCTTCCGCAGGAATGACCCAGCACCATGTAAAGATGCGGGGTAAGCTCCATAGGAGATGGATCCTTCGCGGAAAAGCTCAGAGCCAGCCATGTCCATACAGGATAATTCTTCTAACAATTATTCATTGTATTCTGTGCACTTGTCCTTTCTCCACCTATCACCCTATCATCCTATCACCTATTTCCTACCAACTTCGTACATCGTACATCCAACCTCGTACCTCGTTCACTGCGTGAACGATTGACTTATTCCGGTCTTTTTGATTAAATACTTCTGTTGCGCCCGTAGCTCAGCTGGATAGAGCGTCGGCCTCCGGAGCCGAAGGCCTAGGGTTCGAATCCCTACGGGCGCGTTTTTGAGGAGTTCAATGGAATTTTACCGCATACTGTCTTATCTGCTCGTTCTTGCTTCATTTATCACGATCATAATTTCTGCTGTCAGAAATAAGATCACCTTGTCCTGCCCTATCAAAAAAGCGGGTAAAAAGGGAATTATCCACGCTATGATATTCGGAGTATTTCTTGTTCTCTTCATCATCTTTCTTGATAAACCCTTAAAGGATCTATTTCAAAGCCTGTCAGCGATCGAGCCATTTATGAAAGTAGCGGATCATGTGGGGAACGGAAGGTATCAGTATCCGGTGCTGGCATTTCTTTTCATTACCGCATCGATCTTCTCGTTTCCAAAACTTAAAAGGATATTCGCGGTCTCGCTCTTCTCTTCCGTAGCCGCGGGATTATTAAATCAGATCCTCAAATTTGTTACACATAGAGCGAAGCCTTATATTACCGAGAATCCACTGGATTTCTTTAGATTTGACCTTTCCATACAAATGGATAAATTGCTGAGTGTGGATTTTAAGAGTTTCGCGTCCGGACATACGGTGATCGCATTTGCTGCGATTACGCCAATTGCTCTCGCGGTGAAGAACAGAGCATTGAGAATATTGATCCTTTTAATCCCCTTCTCTACCGGTCTTGCAAGGGTTTATTTGAATA
>JAIVYW010000026.1:0-9506 GCA_048635215.1 Candidatus Atribacteria bacterium | reverse complement strand
GAGTGAGCTTTGCTTCAAAATGATGAAGGTCGACTTCCAGGACAACATCGCCGTACATCTGAATGAATCGTCTGTATGAATCATAAGCGAATCTCTCATTTCCGGTCTTTTTGATTATTCCGGCAAGAGCGTTCTCGTTCAGTCCTAAGTTCAGAACGGTATCCATCATTCCGGGCATCGATACTCTCGCGCCGGATCTGACCGATACTAAAAGCGGATTGTCATTGTCTCCGAAAGTTTTTCCGAGTACCTTTCCCATTTTCTCAAGATGCTCATCCACTTCTTTTTTCACGCCTTCCGGGTAATTTCCCGAATTGGCGTAATGAACACATACTTCAGTGGTTATGGTAAATCCGGGGGGAACCGGAACTCCGATCTTTGCCATTTCATGAAGATTTGCGCCCTTTCCTCCGAGCAAATTCTTCATAGAGGTATTGCCTTCCGCTCCACCTCCGCCATAAAAATAAACCATTTTTTCAGCCATTCGTATCCTCCTAACTAATTATTTTAAAGTTGGCGATCTTCAAAAGCATATCGCCGATCAATGCCAAAAGGCCTTTTCTATTATTTTTTATCTTTTCATCTTCAACATTGACCATTACTTTGTCAAAGAAATTGTCGATCTCTGGTTTAAGGTCCAAAATAGCGCTCCAGATCCGGTCAAAGTCCGCTCCGGCGCCTTCCACCTTTTCTTTGAACAAGATAAACTCGTCAAAGAGCTGCTTCTCCGCGTCCTCTATCAGAAAATCTTCCTGGAACTCAAATGTTTTGCCCTTTTCAAGTATGTTCAATACCCTCTTCAGGGTAGTTTTGGTGTCGCTGAATGCAGGATTTTTGGAGAATTCCTCTAATGAATATATCTTCTTTTTAAGCATGAGAAGATCGGGTTCCGGGGAATATGCGGCAGCGTCTATTATCTCGCGGCTTATGCCGTGTACCTCACTTTCAAATGCCCGTATCCTTTCAACGATAAAGCCGTAAACCTGTTTTTTCTGCATTTCATTCAGAAAGTCAATGCGATTTAAAAGAGCGCTTACATCTATGTGAATATCGAATTCAGAAAGAACCTTATAAAATCCCAATGCCGCTCTGCGGACACCGTATATATCCTTTGAGCCGGTAACGGGAAGATTCAAAAAATGCGATACTGCCATCAGTAATATCTTATTTGATAAAGACAGGATCGCGCCTTCGATGGTCTCTGGTAACGCTGAATTTTCTCCCGCCGGGAGGTATTGCTGTGAAACTGCAGCGCAGATCCCTTTGGCGAATCCCGCTTCCTTGAGATAGTACCCCGCCATTATTCCCTGAAGGTCGGTGTATGTCTTTTCGGAGATTATTTCAGAGACAAGGTCTATTTTTGAATAATGCGCCGCATCTCTGATGATCTTTGGATCAAGGTCCAATTTCCGGGCAAGATACTCCCCGATTATTACGAGATATTCAGAGGCCCTCGCGATGGTTCCCCAATCATTGAAATATACAACATGCTCCAGCTTTTTCTGCATTTGATCGGGCTTATGTTTGAGGTCATTATTAAAGAAGAAACGCGCATCATATAAACGCGATAGCATAACATCAGAATAATTGGCCTCTACTTTTCCCAGATCGCATCCCTCTTCAACCACAGTGATATAGGAATTTGTCACCTTATTATCTTTGGTAAGAGCGACGCATTTCTGATGCTTCCAAAGGGTCTGGTCAATGATCTCTGCGGGAAGGTCAAGAAAATTCTCGGGAAAACTGCCTGCCAGGATTCTGGGATTCTCGTTCAAGAACGCGAGATATGTTAATTTATCATCTTCCAGCTCGATATTCATTCCATTGCCTGAAAGAGCGGACAATTGCCTGCGGATCAGGTCCTCTCTCTTTTGAAGCTCGACCAGAACACCGTTGCCCTCCATTTGCCCGATAAAGTCCCCGGCTTTATCTATCTTTATCTCACGGGAAAAGTGATCTGTTAGCGTGGTATTTGAGCTGCATACATCAAATATCTTCAAGGGGATCACCTGGTCTCCAAGGATATACAGCACCCTTCTTATCGGCCGGATATAATTTTGTTTCCCGTCGAAATTCATCTTCTTTTTGTAAGGCAATCGGCTGATCAGCTCAGGCAGATGTCTTGAAAGAATGTCTACGGACCGTTCTCCTTTGATGCTTTTATTGAAAAAAGCGTAGGGTTTGCCCCCTTTATCATGAAATTCCGCTTCGGCAATATCGATACCCGCTTTTTTACAGAATCCGGATAATGCCTTTGTGGGTTCATGGTCGCCGTCGAAGCATATCGCTTTGGGCGGCCCCCATACTTCCTCGCGGTAATCGGGCTGCTCCTCTCCCATGTCCATGGCGATGAAGCCGGACCTGTTTCGGGTGGCAAAGAATTTCAGATCCGCTTTTTCAATGGAATTGTCGGAGAAAAGCTTCTCTATCGTATTCCTGAAAACATTTCGTGTTCTCAGTATCTCGTCAAAGGGGATATCTTCGGTCAATATGGAGAATAAGAGGTTGTTAACCGCCAATCTTTAACCCTTCTTCAAAAGCATTGATATTCAATTCAACCGTTTTGGGAGGTACGCGGCTCTTTATCACTTCGATCCAGATCTCTTTATCAATATCAATAAACGAAGCCAATGCGCCGAGTATATAGATATTTACCGCTCTTGGATTCTTTATCTTCTCAATGGTCTCAATGTGATCAAAGAAATATGTCTTCTCATGGTTCTTTTTAATAATACCCTCAACATCGTCAGGATATATCATACTGCCCGCAGAGACGGTCATCGGATCCAGGCGGTAATTGGATGATATTATTATACCGTCGTCAGCGACCATATCGATGGCTCTCAGTGCCTCGAGTTTTTCAAATCCCACAAGAAAGTCAGCGCTTTTTCTGGCGATAACGGGAGAATGCACCTTAACCTTGTTGAATCTGATATCTGAGGAAACGCTTCCACCGCGCTGAGACATCCCGTGGATCTCGCTCTTTTTAACATCAAATCCGGCTTCTATTCCAACCAGAGTAAGGACTTCCGAGGCAAGGATCACGCCCTGTCCGCCTACACCAACTATTAAAATATTCAGATTTTTCATTATTTCCCCCTTATCTTATGCCGTTTTTCATAGACCAGAGGTTCTCCGTTCTTGGTAAAGGCGCTTTTCGGGCACATTCTTGAGCATACTTCACATCCGACACAAAGTTCCGGGAGAACCCTTGTTTTTCTTAACTTCTTATCATAAGCCAGAGCAGGGCATGCAACTGAGATGCAGCTCTTGCAGCCGATGCATTTTTCCGTATCTATCTTCAGAGGCGTAAATTTAACCTTCCTTCTGAGCGGCAGTAAAATACATTCTCTGTGAGTTATTATTACCGTAGGATTTTTCGAGGCCAAGGCCTTTGTCACTACTTCGCCCAAGGCATCAAGGTCCTGTGGGTCCACATCGTAGATCTCCTTGATCCCCACTGCTTCGCATACCTTCCTGATATCTACGCGTGTGGCGGGGTTTCCTTTTATATCCTTTCCTGTTGCTGGATTCTCCTGGGTTCCTGTCATAGCGGTAGTTGAATTGTCCAAGACGAAAATAGTTCCGATACCATGATTATATACCATATCGACCAGGCCCGTTATGCCGGAATGAAAGAATGTGGAATCTCCGACCATGCCTACGATCTTATCGGCATATTTATCATCCCATGCTTTTTCAAGTCCCTGCACCATTGAGACGCCGGCTCCCATACATACACACCAATCAAGATTGTCAAGCGGAGGGAGCACTCCGAGTGTATAGCATCCGATGTCTCCCATAACGCGCACGCCCTGTTCTCTCAGGATCGTGAAAACGCCTCTATGAGGACAGCCGGGGCAAAGTGCGGGCGGCCTTACGGGTGTG
Source organism: Candidatus Atribacteria bacterium (assembly GCA_048635215.1). Lineage (GTDB taxonomy): Bacteria > AUK180 > AUK180 > AUK180 > AUK180 > JAGLWT01. Next base: position 5,618 of record JAIVYW010000026.1, on the reverse strand, counting down.
CTTACTCCGATATCGGTGACCTCGTCCTTCGTATTTTCTATTGAGTTGCGTATAATATCAGAGTTAAGTTCTCCGATATTTGTAATTATATCCATTCCGTGGACATTGATCCCCGCTACTTTTATCTGATCTTCCATGAAGGGGTCCAATTCCTCCACCACGATCACCTTCTTGTGCTGATCCACGAATTTCCGGATCATTTTCATAGGAAGCGGATAGGTGAAGCCCAATTTCAGAAAATGTGCGTCCGGATAAACTTCTTTAACATAATTGTGGGAGAACCCGGAGGTAATAAATGCGAGATCGCCGGTACCTTCCTCTATCTTGTTGATGTCTGTATTTTCGGCATATTCCGCCAAGTCTTTCAGCCTTTGCTCGACCATGACCCTCTTTATCCTGGCATGTGCCGGGATCACGACATACTTCTTTGTATTTTTCTTGGGGAATTCATTAAGTCCCGCCTCTTTCCGCTCTTTCAGTTCCACTATGCTCTTGGAATGGCAGGTCCTGGTCGTGACCCTCATCATGACGGGGGTGTCAAATTGTTCGGAAATATCGAAAGCAAGTTTTGTGAAATCCTTCGCCTCCTGTGAGTCGGAGGGTTCGAGCATGGGGATCTTAGCGAATTTGGCGTAATTCCTGTTATCTTGTTCGTTCTGTGAAGAATGCATCCCCGGCTCATCGGCCGAAACGATCACAAATCCGGCTTCGACCCCTGAGTATGAAGCGGTAAAGAAAGGGTCTGCCGCAACATTGAGCCCGACATGTTTCATCGCGCAGATGGCTCGTTTTCCGGCAAAAGCAGCTCCCAATGCGACTTCGAAGGCGACCTTCTCATTGGGCCCCCATTGGGAAAAGATCTCGTCATACTTAGCAACATTTTCCATTATTTCGCTAGATGGCGTGCCTGGATATGCTGCTGCAACCTTAACTCCGGCTTCGTAAGCCGCTCGGGCAATGGCCTCGTTTCCTGACATCATTTCCTTGGACATAAGATCTCCTAATTATAATGCTTTTATATTCTAACAAATTTCACTGGGAATAGCAAGAACAATATGAAGGCAATCGTGAAAATATTCACAAACTATTGCTGGTTTAAACTTAAAGGTACCTTTAGCGGGAAAGGCCCATATCTGTATTGTTTTCAACCGGATATACGGCGAAGCACCTCCCCTTGTATGTGGGGCCTTCGAAAGATTAGTGTAGCGGAGAAGAGCGGTATGTAAGCAACGAGCAACGCAGAAGATAGAAAATAGGCGTTGAGAATGTTATCGTGTGATTCTATACATTGCGAAGAGTGTACAATTGTTTCGCAATTTTCAACTCTCCGCTTGGTACCTTTATCCGGGACAGTCGTGCCAATAAATTGTCGACGGCATGTCCCTCTTTTCCTATGTTACGGGTGTGCTTATTTTCCACTTCGTACATCGCACCTCGTACTTCGTACCGCTTTTATCACCTCGTACATCGTACATCCAACCTCGTACCAAGACTGCGAGCAGTCTTTTGGTTTGGTCGCCCGGCGCTGCCGGGCTCCCGTTGAGCGGATGCGGGAAGGAAATAAAGAAGAGAATGTCATCCAGAGGGAGTTGGCGACCGTGGGATCCAGTTTTATTTCATCTTAGTTCCCACTTTACACTTCACACTTCACACTTCTTAATGCCTCACACTTCAGACAGCATTTATCGTTGGAACTGATTCAAATCAGAACATTCCATTGTCAATGTATTTATGAATCAGAGCACTTAGCATCCGATTGAAAAGATACTCTTTGAACGGTGTAAGGGAAATATAGTAGGGAAATTGTGTGAATACGGTAAGCCGTGAGAATTCTATTGCGAACTCCTTGGATGAGACCTCTTTTTTTTCATTTAAGTTTATCAGTGCGCAGGTAATTATCAAGCGCGCCCGTATCATCGCATTGTCTTTTCCGCCGATCTGTTCAAAGAAGAAGTCTTTAACACTGATCCGAATGAAAAGATCCGCGCCGTTTTTTCTCAATATTTCTTCATTCTGTCCACATGCGGAGTTCGCAACGAAAGAGGGGCCGATAATGGAATATCCTCTTGACAAGAGCTCTTCGGCTATGGCTTTGGTATGATCGCGGGAAAGGTCTATGCCTGTATTGTTCTCAACCGGAGATACTGCAAAGCACTTTCCCTTATATGGGGCATCCTTCGTAAGATGCGTGCAGCTAGAAAAGAGCAGTATGCAAGCAATTAGTGCTCTGATCCATAAAGATGTTAACAATGGCTGCTGCTGTTTTAATCCGTATTCAAGGCGCGCGGACCGTCGCATACCCGGCGCGGTATGTAAGTAATTAGTGCTCTGATTCATAAAGACGGTAACAATGACTGACGCCAATCCATTGAGCATGAAAGGCGCAGTGAACACCGCATACCCACAGCGGGAATTCATTCATCCTCTCCACCTTCAACCTTGAACCTTGAACTTTTGAACAATCTTCTACTTTGGTCAATTTATTTCTCGTCTTCACCTATCACCCTATCACCTTATCACCCTGCTATCTATTTCCCCACTTTGCACTTCACACTTCCCTTTGCACTTGTGTTCGGATTACAGATCGTTCTTCACCTGCTCGAATATTTCCTGCGAACCCTTCAAGAGCTCATCATAAAGCCCATTTGCCTCAAGTTTGATTTTATCCGCTCTGGTGCTGTCGCTGAGCGAAGGCAGATTTATAAGAACATTCAACAGAGCGCCTTCCGCCCCGGCCCTAAGCATTGACGCGGCGACTCCCGCATCGGAAATGGAATTTACATTCCCTTTTTCCGCGATTATTCTTAGTGGAGAGATCAGTTCTTTCATGACTCTAAGTAATTCCAAAGGAGAGAGAGTGATATTCAAAGATGCCTGCTCTATTGCCTTTTTTCGCAGTTCTTTCTGTTCTTCAGTGGATTTCGGCATCCCTCTGACCGCCATGAATTCATTAAACAGCATCGTATCGGAATCGACTATGCTGACGAGTCTGCCTTTTATATCCTGTGCCTTTCTGCCGGCTTTTTCTATCTCTTCCCATGCATCTTTGTATTTCTTTTTCCCATGGGTAAGATTTGCCACCATTGAAAGCAGAGATGCTGCCAAAGCACCGGAAAGAGCGGCAACCGAACCCCCGCCGGGAGCGGGGGAGTTTGAAGAAAGCTCATCACAGAAAGCATCTACTCTCATGGAGGTGAGTATGCCCTCCTCCGCTATCTTATATTCAATGACCTTTTCTTCAAGTTTGAAAGGGTAGAGTTCTGAGAGTCCCATCGACAGAACGCCGATCTTCAAAATATCCCTTTCCGGTATCGCGGTGGAGTTAGCTGTTTTCTGAAGAAAATGTTCTCCGGTCTCCCTCAATGCCTGAAGCGGGATCAACCCTACCAATTCACTTCCTGTTATACGAATGCCGAATTGCCTTCCAACCTCTTCCGCGGCCTCAAAAAGCTTCCAGAGCGGAGTTACTTTATAATTGATCAGATTAACGGATATCTGCGCAACACCGTATTCTTCTATAAACCATCCCACGGCGCGCACCGATTTTAATAGGCCGGGAACCTGCTTCCTGGAGCCGTCGGCCTGTTTCTCTTTCCATCCCTTCTCTCTGATCCTTTTCGCGATCTTATTGGCAAGCTTGACATCCGTGGTATTGAGATTGAGATTATATGCTATCAGGAACTCTCTCGCGCCGATGGCGGTGCATCCGGCGGTCACATTGAAGTCCTGAGGCCCGAAATCGGGTTTGAATTCATCGGTGATTATCTTTTCCGCCATCTTTTCGTATTCACCCTCGCGGATATATGCGAGCGATTTGCGCTTCTCATTGGATGCGGAATATTCATATAGAAATACGGGGATATTCAATTCTTTTCCCACTCTTTTTGCCACCTTTTTACTAAGCTCTACCGCTTCTTCCATTGACATATTCGCCACCGGAACAAAAGGACATACATCGGTAGCGCCCATACGCGGATGTTCGCCCTTGTGTCCGCTCATATCAATGACCTCCGCCGCTTTCTTTATAGAGCGGAAGGCGGATTCGCCAACCGCATCGGGTTCGCCGACGATTGTAACCACAGTTCTGTTGGTGGCATTTCCGGGATCCACATCAAGCAGGGTCACGCCCTTTACCGAAAGTATGGCTTTTCTGATCTCCTCGATCTTCGCCAGGTCCCTTCCCTCTGAAAAATTGGGAACGCATTCAACGATCTTCTTCATATGAACTCCTTCATCTTAACGGATTTTAGCAAAATTCCAATGTATCGTCAAGGTACCGGGTCTTTACATCTTACATATTTAGGCCCGCGGGCAATTTATTTAGATGTAGTATTTTGAGAAATGTAAGATGTAAAGACCCGGTACCTTTACAAAACTTCTATTTTTTGCTAAAATGACCACTATACACAGTTATTTAATGAAATTGGAGGAGCTATGTCAGGCCACAATAAATGGAGCACCATAAAACGAAAGAAAGGTGCCGCAGATGCCAAAAGAGGGCAAATATTTACAAAGATCGCGAAAGAGATTACACTTGCGGCGAAAGGTGGAGGCGATCCCGATTCAAATCCCGCCCTGAGAACGGCCATTGATAAGGCGAAGGCCGCGAATATGCCAAAGGACAATGTAGAAAAGGCATTAAAAAAAGGAACGGGCGAACTTCCCGGAGTTGTCTATGAAGAGTATTTATATGAGGGTTATGCCCCGAAAGGTATTGCGCTTATGATGATGACTATTACAGACAATAAGAACAGGACAACTTCCGAGATCCGGCATATCCTCTCCAAGTACGGCGGAAATCTGGGCGAAGACGGCTGTGTCGCATGGAACTTTGACAAGAAGGGGCAGGTCTTTGTAAAAAAGGAAAGCTCCGACGAGGATACCGTTATGGATATCATCATCGAAGCCGGCGGCGAGGACCTGAAAACAGAGGACGACGGATATTATATAACCTGTGATTATAAGGACCTGTTCGTAGTGGCGGATGCCATAAAACAAAAAGATATCGCGGTGGAAAGCGCCGAGATCATATATATTGCGCAGAATCTGGTAAGTATTGATGAGAACAATACCAAGAAGGTTTTGAGGGTTCTCTCGCTGCTAGACGACCTGGATGATGTAGCTAATATTTTTTCAAATCTGGATATTCCGGATGATATGGATTTAGAGGAGGAATAGTGATGAAAGTATATACATCAGACAAGAAGATAACCATTGGATTATTTGGACATATGAGCAGCGGAAAAACTTCGTTTGCCGAGACCATGTTCTTTAATGCCGGCCTGATAAACAGGATGGGGAAAACCCAGGAAAAGAATACAGTACTGGATTTTGAAGTGGAAGAGCAGAACAGAGGACAGTCAATTAACCTTTCAATGGGTTATGTCGAACACATGGACAAGAAGATACAGATAGTAGACGCCCCCGGATTTCTTGATTTTCAGGGCGAGATCATTTCGGGCTTATTTGCCGCTGATATTGCGGCGTTGTTCATCAACCCCGCGTCCGCGATCGAAGTGGGATTGGAGAAATCCCTGGAATTGGCGGAAGACAGAGACAAACCAGTTATTTTTATAATAAACGGCATAGACAGAGAAAACTCAGAATGGCAGAAGGCC
>JAIVYW010000025.1:0-9468 GCA_048635215.1 Candidatus Atribacteria bacterium | reverse complement strand
AGGAATATCGGAATGAACCACCACTTTCTCTGAGAGAAGAGAAAACCGGTGTATTCACCGAACATGTACAGGTTCTCTTTTAGTGCTCTAAACATAAGTAATTCTATCAAAATTCAAATATAAAAACAAGAAGCCGGGTTTTTCCAGAAGCGGCACCGAAGTTTATGAGATTAAAGTCAATGTCGGTTATCAAACATCTAACGGACCATATAGGGTGAAAAAGGTAAAAGCTGTGAAAATTTATTAACAATACAGCAGCAATACATCTTGAAAAACGATTTTGTACATCTGATGGCCTCATTTTACTGCCAAATTCTTGATATTTTTTTCTGAGTGTTGTATAATACAACATACGGTATGCGGAGGTCATCATGAGAAAGGTGTTTTTACTATTTTTAGCGGTGATATTTATGGTGGGGATTTATTCGGAGAGCTGGCACACTCAGACATCTATGCCTACCGCAAGGCAGCAGGTCGACGGTGATGCTATCGGGAATGACATTTATATTATTGGCGGCCTGGACGGTTCAAGCAATTATTTATCAACGGTAGAAATATATCATACCGTCACGGATTTATGGGATTCGGGCGCTTCCATGTTAACTGCACGGGCGATGGTTACATGCTGCTCCTATAATGGGAAGTTGTATGTATTTGGCGGCTATGACGCTGATGGAGATTATTCAGCGGTTGAAATGTATGATCCCGGCAGCGGGCTTTGGACGAATGTGACCACGCTTTCAGTTCCAAGGTCAGATATGATAGCAGAAGAAGTGAACGGTATTATTTATGTTATCGGCGGCCAAAAATCATGGGCATCTACCAGGTACGATAGAAATGACGCATATGATCCTGTAGCAAATACATGGGAAGCAAAAGCTCCGATGCCCATCGCGAATAGGGGAATGGGTTCGGCGGTAGTTGGCGGTAAAATCTATGTTTTCGGAGGCTTTGATGCGGGCGGAACAACACATTATACTCTGTATGTCTACGATCCTGTAGAAAATACATGGGCGCAGAAAACAAATATGTCAAATCGGAGACGATATTTTTCGGGTACTGCATTCAATGGTTTGGTTTATGCTGTCGGAGGGTATTATTCTGACGATCTCTCTTCCGTTGAAGCATACGACCCTGTTTTGGATCAATGGAGCTCTTCAGCGGCCATGCCTACCGCCAGAAGGTTTCACGCTGCGGTAACTGTGGGTGACTCTTTTTACGCTATTGGCGGTTGTCAAGATGTTCCCCTTTCGAGTACTGAGCGTTATGGGCCCGGGGAAATCGTGGATACACAACCACCTGTGACGGTCATCAATATTGGCGACCCTTCATTTACCTCCGGTATTGAATTGTATATTTGCGGAAATACACCTATTTCATTTTCAGTAGAAGATTATTCGGCAATTTCATTAACGGAATATAAAATCGACGAAGGGGCCTGGACCGAGTACCTATCGGGCGATATAAATATCTCTACTTTGCAGGACGGGAATCATGATATCTCTTTTTACAGTGAAGATACTGCGGGGAATATTGAAGCCGTAAAAGTACAGAGCATTGATATAGATAATACACCGCCCGCCACAAATATTCTCATCGGTTCTCCGAAGATACTTATGGGAGATGTTTACCATATTACGACGAATACTCCGCTATCGTTTACTTCTTCAGACACTGGAGCCGGGGTCGCCACGACCACTTATTCCATTAACGGCGGTGTGTGGGTGGATTACTATAATAACTTTTTCTTAGATGGAAATAAAGGGGAGTACACTATTGAATACTTTTCAATGGATGAATTAGGAAATCAGGCCGCTGCTTCCAGCACCATTGTTTATTTGGAACAAGGGATCAATGCAATAATTGATTTCGATCCTGATTCTCTGAACCTGCACAGTGAGGGAGTTCCGGTAACGGTGTATATCGAATTGGAAAGCGGTTATGATGTCAACAATATTGACAGAACTTCCATCCGGTTAAATAATTCGATCCCATGCCTGCCTTCGCTGTTTGCGATCGGGGATTATGATAATGACGGCATACCTGACCTCATGGTTAAATTTGATAGGAAAGCTGTTCAGGAAATTCTTCCTACCGGAGACAATGTTGAAATTTTGATACAAGGAATGATCTCGGAGTTTTTCTTCAGCGGGTCAGACACCATTAAGGCATTCCTGCCTCCGTATAAGGACGATAATACAGCGGTCCTTAATAATCGAATTGCCCCGGGAAATGGTGAAAATGCTAATATATACGTGAAAATGGATAAACCCGGGAGAGTGGTTATAAAAGTATTTACTCTGAGTGGAAAGCTTGTACAAACGATCATGGACAAGCATGTTCAGGAGGATTCTTTTGAAGCTATTTGGAATGGCACTAATATTCAAGACAGAATAGTTGCCAGCGGGGTATATTTAATAAATATTCATACTGATAATTTCAATGAAACCCAAAAAGTTCTTATTATTAAATAAAACTTTATATCTACTGGTACTTCTTTTCTTTTCGGCTGTTTCCTCTACGGGCCATGGCCTATCCGGAGGGGAGTTTATTTCCTGGGATATTTTCGGACCCGCCGGCGCAAGTATGGGCGGGGCTATGACCGCTGGATTGCCTGGAGGAGAAGCAACTTTCTGGAATCCTGCCACCAATAGTAATATCGAACATTCGAATATGTATTTTTGCCACAGCTCTATGTATTCAGATACAACAATAGAATACTTCTCGTATTCCTTACCCAGAATATTTTCCGGTGGCCTATCGATCGGTATATTGTACAAATCAACGGATTTTACATGGTACGACCTTGAAGGCGCCGCGGAGGATTTAGGGATATTTGACACCGCTATCTTTGTAAGTTACGGTAAGAGTATCACGGATAAAATCGCGGGCGGATTGAACCTAAAAGGAATCTATCAGAAATTGGATTCAGTTACTTCTAATGGAATTGCCTTGGACCTTTCCTTGCGCGCCGGCCCTTATTTTAAGTATTTTTACGTTGGAAGTATGCTTCAGAATATCGGTTACAGATCCGCTTTTATCGAAGTAAGTGATCCGATGCCGCTCAATATTCGGGTCGGCGCCTCATTGAATTTTGCTTCTATAAAAGGCACTGGTGTAGATCTCTGGGCTGACGCAAAAATGGATCTAATTGATGATTCAACAGCATTGGAAGGAAGGTTTGGTGTTCAATTGAAACTTCTCAACTCAATGTTTGTCAGAGGTGGATTCACTCGCGATGCAGACCGGTTCAATACCACTTTCGGGGTCGGTGTTTCAATCGGGTATTTGAAGATTGATTATGCCTATCTTCCAATCGATCTTCTGGGAAGTATTCACCAGATAGCATTGACATTCATTCCAGGTATGGTACAAAAAAAGCCCGAGCTCAAGGAGCCTTTCAGCGAAAAGAAAAAACGCAAGGTTCAACCGAAATCTGTTCCGAAAAAGAAAGCCCCGGCAAAAGCTATTGATATTGCGGTAGAATCGGAGATAGAAGAAGAGGTTGCCGTTCATACCATAATTTGCAAAATCCTTTATGATAAGGATGCATATATGCTTTTACCCGCCCAAATTCAACTACTCGAGAGTAAACTGGCTTTGATAGCAGATCATAAAAGCATATCAAGGATCTTTATTGAAGGTCATACGGATGATCTCAATTCTGCGGAATATAATTTGGAACTCTCTCGCAAAAGGGCTAAACAAGTAAAAAGATATCTTCTCGCACATGGGTTCCATTTAAGCATGTTAAGGGTTGAGGGGTTTGGAAAGGAAAGGCCTGAAAAGAAAGCCGAAAATGAACAGGCCAGAGCTCAGAACAGAAGAGTTGTAATTCGCATTTTGTATACCGGCCCGCCAAAGGACTAAGGAACTTCAGGAAGTTAGTGTAAGCTATTGGCGTTTCCGGCAATTTGCTCTGCCCAGGTTTTCGGATGACGCTGTAAAAACGGAAACAGTAATTGCTTGTGATCCGGAAGGATACAATATTTGATTATTGTTCTGAACCGGGATAGAATTAAGGTATTGGTGTACTGCTTCATAAATACCATAACAATGGCTGATGGTATTTTGTTATGTCTTCAAGGCGCGAGGAACGCCGCATACCCACTGCGGTATGTAAGCAACGAGCAACGCAGAAGACAGAAAAAGAGCCTCAGCCCGAAGGGAATATTATCTTTGGTTAATTTCTTCCTCTCGCTTCGCTGACGGACCACAGAGGGTACGCTGCACTCATTGTTCGTTGGAATTGACTCAAATCTAAGTATTCCATTGACATGGTATTTAGGAAACAGTACACTAGGACAGGAGTCAGTAATGAAGAAAATGTTATTTCTCGCATTCATTCTCATTTGGATGCTTATCACCTTTTCCGACTCATGGGAGGCAAAGGCAGTAATGCCGACAGAAAGGGCTAGTGCCGCATTTGCAGTAATAACGAATAAGATTTATCTTGCAGGTGGGAAAGATGATTCAGGAAATTATCTTGATCTTTTAGTGATCTACGATACTAATTCAGATATATGGGAAACAAAATCAGCAATGAATGATACAAGAAGTGCTCCCGTTGCCTGTGCATATAATGAAAAGGTATATGTTTTCGGTGGATTTAATGATGTAGCCGATATCGCATCAGTCGAAGAATATAACCCGGTAAGTGACGCATGGACATATAAAACACCGCTGCCAACCCCACGGGCAGATATGATCGCTGAAGAGGTGAATGGTATTATTTATGTTATCGGGGGACAGCATTCATACTTCGCAGATAGGTATGATGTCAATGAGGCCTACGACCCTCTAGCTGATACCTGGGTGACAAAGGCATCAATGCCTATTAAAAACAGAGGCATGGGCTCTGCTGTTTATGATGGAAAGATCTATGTATTTGGAGGGTTTCCATCAACGGGTATTACGAATCGCGTTTTTGTATATGATCCTATTGCGGATACTTGGGAAGAAAAAGCATCTTTACCCACCGCGAGAAGATATCTTTCCGGCGCAGCATTGTATGGCAAGATTTATGCCCTTGGGGGATATACATCATCCGCAGAAACTTTAAATGAGGTGTATGACCCTCTATTAGATTCGTGGGGTTCTGGGACACCTATGTTAACCCCGAAATTTAATTTTGTAACAGCTTCTGTCGATCATAAAATATACACGATTGGCGGACAAGAAAGTGTAAGTAATTTCTCAGATATTAATGAAATGTACACACCGGATATTCTTGAAATATCCTCCACTGTAACAGATGATTCCGCTTGCAGTAACAATGGACAAATTGAATCAGGAGAAACCATTTCCTTAACGATTAATTTAAAAAATATTATTGATACGGATATCAATTTTATTTCTGCAAACCTGTCAACACCCGACACGAATATTGTTTGGATCAACAGTTCTTCGGCATATCCTGACATTTCATCAGGCGGTGTTGCAAATGAAAATACTGTTTTCATCTTCCACATTCCTTCGAATGATATGGTTGATCAAATAGAGATTAATGTTTCAACAAGTAGTGATAAAGGGGTATTTTCTAATATTCTTATACTGCCCGTTAATGTATCAATAATATGTAATTGGTATAATTCTACGGATATCCTCCCAATAGTAATACCAGATAATGAACCCACAGGAATAACGAGTACTATAGATATGGGTGAGCATATTGCAATTCAAGATCTGAACTGTTTCATTGATATTTCACATCCATACAAAGGTGACCTGACCGTAGAATTACTTTCACCGTTAGGAACGAAAGTAAGATTACATGATGAAACCGGCGCTAGCGCAAACGATATTTATACAATCTATGATTCCACAACTGTACCTGACGGCCCCGGGGTCATGGATGACTTCAACGATCTTGATGCATACGGTACCTGGACATTATCAATTTCCGATGATGCCGTAGGAGATATAGGACAATTGAATAATTGGAGTATAAATATCTGTCAGAGAAATAGTATTTATCCAGAAATCGACTATTCCGGCTGCAGTATTTCGGAAAAGACATCTGATACTTTTACTGTTACGATAGAGGATAATTCAGGCTCAGAAATCGGAACTACACAAAACACGCAATTACTATTATCCTCCGACTCATCAGGGGATTACCATTTTTATTCTGATGCAGCCGGAACTAATGAAATTACATCCTTCATTATTCCTAACGGACAAAGCAGATCTAATTTCTATTATTCAGATAATTCAACAGGAAACAAAATCATTTCACTGAATTACGGTTATGGTGATTATTTTGATATTGTTAATGAAAATATCGAAAATTTCTCTGCAGAAATTGAATATTATGAAATTACCGCATCTTCACCACAAATTGCGGGAACCGGCTGGATAGAGACCGCTGTCGCAAAGGATGCCTGTGGAAATACCGTTTATACGGATAATACTACGGAGATCGATCTTTTCTCAATAGGAAATGCCGCATTTTACGGTGATGATGCATATTTTGTTCTTCAAAGTACAGCGGTGTTGAATTCGGGGATAGCAACCGTTTATATCAAGGATACAAAAGCGGAAACGATACAAATAACCGTATCGGATACGAATGGAAAAACTGGTGATTCGAGTGATATTATCATTTTGCCTGCGAGTAATGCATATCTGGGGTTTTTAGCGCAGCCAGCAAACAATATTTCCGGAAATACGTTTTCTGTTAGGATCGGCCTGTACGATGCCTATAATAATTCCGTATATACGGACAATATTACGCACGCTACCGTATCTTTACAGGATAATCCCACATCCGACACGCTCTATGGAACATTGACATGGATATCCTCGGTCGGTGAGATTAGTTTTGAGGATCTCAAGATATACAGGGCGGCAGACAATTATTCATTGAAGTTCGAATCTTCCGGATTAAGTGACCTCATATCCAGCAATTTTAATATATTACCGGCAGCGGCAGACAGATTGCGTTTTTCCGGATCCCCGGGGAATGCCCGGGCAGGGGAAACATTCACAGCTCTTATTGAAATACTTGACGAGTATGGGAATTTGAAATACAATGATAATATTACAAATGTAACGGTTGATATCTTAAACGACGCAAGTGATGATAATGACGCGACCCTTTATGGAACAAAGAGCAATACTGCTGCTTCGGGTATCGTTAATATTAATGATCTTTATCTTGACAGGACAGGTGCCGGTTATACGATAGATGCGCAAGCGACGGGCCTAATTGCGGATATATCGGAGCCCTTTGATATTACTTATGGCTCTCCCGCTAAGATAGTATTCATTGCTCCTCCTGAAGAAGTCTTTGCCAATACTCTGAACAATTTATCAATTTGCCTGTTGGACCAATTTGATCAAGTGACGGTCGCCGAAACAAGCGGTCTGACAATATTATTGAATTCATCCGGAAGCGGTTCATTTCAAGACGATATCGGAGTGATAATCAGCGTACACATAGCAGAGGGAGAAAGCACAGCGGAATTTTATTATAACAATAAGATCTGTGAAAGCGATACGATAATAGCTTCAAATCTGCTCTTGTCACCAGCAGAATGCACATTGCTGATCAATCCGTCCACAGATCTTGACGGATTTGTCATTTATCCGAATCCCGCTAAGAATTCATTCATTTCCTTTGAAAATCTGACTGAGGACTGTACCATTAAGATCTATGACCTGTCAGGGAATCTGATATTTACTTATGAAAACACAGGCGGTCAGAATCTTTTCAAATGGGAACTTCAAAATCGGAAAAATAATGAAGTCGCAAGCGGGATTTACTTCTATGTAATTCAGGATGAGGATAGTGTTAAAACTGGGAAAATAGCCGTAATAAAATAATCATTGGTTGGGGAAAAACAGAATGATAGATCTTGGGAAGTAAGGGTGCAATTATTCATCCAGCGATTATTTTGTAGTGTTGTCACATTCATATTGCATCCGATAAGATATTAAAGGTAGTGTTGTCTTCTAATCACTTCATTGTTTAGAAAGTCTTCAGTTTCTGCATAAAATGCCTGATCTTATTAACTCGGATCAGATATAAGCATGAAAGTACTTTTATATTTCGATATATAGAAGTATAATGAACACGGAGGCGTGCCAATGAAAAGGAAGAATAAAAACCACTATCAGATGAATAAAGCTCACAGGTGTTCTGATTTATAAAGACGATTACAATGGCTGAAACTATTTTGTGTCGTATTCAAGGCGCGAGGAGCGCTGCATACCCACAGTGGTATGTAAGCAACGAGCAACGCAGAAGACAGGAAAAGAGCTTCAGCCCGGAGGGAATCTCATCTTTGGTCAATTTCTTCCTCTCTCTTCGTTTGCGTACCACCAAGGGTACGCCGCAGTCATTGTTCGTTGGAATTGATTCAAATCTAAGCATTCCATTGTTATCGTATTTACGAATCAGATCACTAGAATGAACTTGCGCCGGTGCATCGTGAATCTTATGGAGTGGAAGATATTATAAATGGAGCGGATACATTGGACAGTATTCAGAAGAGGGAATTGGGTTCTTTAAAGGGATTGAAGGTGCTGCATCTTCAATGCCACATTGGGACGGATTCGATCTCTCTGGCAAGGCGCGGTGCTGATGTGACAGGGGTTGACATCTCACAGAAGTCCATTAAGGTTGCTCGGGAACTCACACAAGCCTGTGGGCTAAAAATAGATTATCTCGTGTCCAATATCTATGATCTGGGAGAAAAATTGAAAGGGAAATATGATCTGGTATATACCACTCAAGGTGTCCTGCCATGGCTTGGGGATCTCAAGAAATGGGCAGAGTTGATCAAGTCATTTCTCAATACTGAAGGACGGTTGTACCTGATGGAAACTCATCCTCTCGCGAATATTTTTCAGGTGGATATAAACGGCGGATTCACACCCGAAATGAATTACTTCTCCAATGGTACACCGAAAATTTGGCCGGCCGGTGACCCGGATTATTCGCATCCTTCATATAAGGTGAGATCACCCTCCTGTGAATGGCAGTGGACACTTGATGATATATTTAACAGTATTATTGCATCGGGAATGAGGATAAGTTTTTTTCACGAGTATCCTTTCACTTTCTATAAACTCTTTGATGGAATGGAGAAAAGGGGCGAATATTACTATATTAAAGGGCAGAAAGACGGTGTGCTGCCTCTGATGTTCACATTAGGGTGCTCTCATCCATAAATACGATGACACTGTGTTATAGGGGCACAAGTGCACCAGTAAGAAGATCGTTCAAAAGTTCAAAGGTTCAAGGTTACAATATTAAGAGAGAGGAATAAATTGCAAGAGGAGGTTCTTCTCCTGAACAGTTGGTCTTCTCTTTTCCTTCTATTCGCTTTCTTCTACTCTCTTTTCTCTGCTTCGTCTCTCACAACCCTCGAGCACGGCGCAGCCGTGCGCCCAACCGAGAGTTCCGGAAGGAGCAAGTGTTCTAATTCATAAATATGTTAACAATGGAATGTTTAGATTTGA
>JAIVYW010000024.1:0-9660 GCA_048635215.1 Candidatus Atribacteria bacterium | reverse complement strand
ATGGTCAGGGATATTCCTTTCCAGCCGATCGTCATTGCGGCATCGCCAGCTGAATCGATCACAAGGAAAAGAATGAATATGATAGCTATCATCTGAACGGTTGTCTTTATCTTCCCTGAAAGCATTGCGGGTATCACTTTTCCCTTGGCGGATATGACCATTCTTAATCCGGTAATAGTGAATTCTCTGAAAAGAATGAAGATCACGATCCATGCCGGAGTGATACCGTACTTGACAAAAAGGATCAATGCTGAAAAGACCAGTATCTTGTCCGCCAGCGGATCGGCGAATTTACCGAAATCGGATACGGCATTGTATTTTCTGGCTATCAAGCCGTCAAAAAAGTCGGTGACCGCGGAAATGACAAATGCGGCGCCGGCAAATGTGAATGCTTCTATCTCGAATAAATAGACAAACAGTGCAGCCAGGAGTATCCTGACGGCAGTCAAAATATTTGGTACTTTTTTCATGTTCTTCCTCTGAATTCCCCATCTTGAATATACAATTTCGCTTTGATGAATTTCCCGGGTGTCATCTGTTTGCCCGTAACCTTTATATTAAGGTCCACACCGGGAGAATCCCTGAAGGTCCTACCCTCATATCCTCCCTTTGCTTCACGGTCAATGACCACTATTTCCTTTTTCCCGACAGGGAATGTTTCATAAATATTTTCTGTCTGTATCTCTTCCAGCAGAGAGATCCTTTTTTCAATTTTATCCAGCTGGACGGGCTGAAGCGAAAGGGAGTCGGTAATATTGTTCTCATCGCTGAAGGGGAAAAACACTGCCCTTTCGACCCTGGTCTTCCTCAGAAAATCAGCAAGTTCTTTAAAATCATCTTCACTCTCCCCGGGAAAGCCGATAATCAGATTAGTCCGCAGAATGCCTCCTGCTGAACGAATCAATGGAAGGGAATCGTAAAACCCCTTATTCAAAGAGGGGCGGCCCATGAAACGCAGTATCCTTTCCGATACATGCTGTATTGGAATGTCAAAATACGGAATAATAGTTTTCATTTTCAGAAATCTTTCAACCCAGGCGGGGCCAATATCTGCGGGATTGAGGTAATGCACCCTTATCCAGGTAAATCCCATCTTATCCAGCTCCTCAAGCAATTCAAGCAGGCGTGATCCACCGAAAAGGTCTTTGCCGTAATCGGTGGTGTCCTGCGCAATGATGATCAGTTCGCTTATCCCCTGCTTGAGTAATTTCCCTGCTTCTTCCAGGATATCATTGATACTCCTGCTTCTTAAAGGACCTTTGATATGCGGGATGAGACAGTATGTGCATTTATGAGAACAACCCTCGGCGATCTTCAGATACTCGTAATGAGCTCCCGTCAGCAGAAGCCGCTCCGCACCCGGATATTGATTGTTCTTTTCTCCGAAGATAAAACGCTTTCTCTCATCATAAAATTGTTTAGGAACATCATAATGATCTATTCCTCTAATAAGGTCAACATCCTTGAATATCTTCTTGTCCCTGCCGAAACGCTCCGCCATACATCCGCTGACAATGATCTTTAATTGTGGGTTTGTCTTCTTTAATTCAAGATATTCTTCTATCACATCTTTTGCCTCTTTAATTGAACTTTCGAGGAATCCGCAGGTATTGATGACTATAAAATCGGCTTCATAGGGGTCGAAGGTGATCTCATAATTTCCATCCATGATAGAAGAAGCCGCCAGTATTTCAGAATCTACCAGATTTCTTGGACATCCCAGGGAAATCAGGAATACCTTCTGCTTTTTTTTCATAGGGAGAAATACTTTTTCAGTTTCTCCTCAGTAACTTTCTTCTTTTTATATGATTCTATGCGGAAATGAAGTATCCTTCCGTCGGTGCCGGTAAATACCACTTCCTTCAACTTAAAATTCTTCTCATCAATGAGAAATTCAATGGAGGAGAACTGAAAATTCTTATCCATGGGTTTGATCTTAACAAGGACGATCCCGTCCGAACTGCTGAAGATCTCTTTATGGAATTGCTCCCATTTCTTCTTGGAAGGGATGATATAGGTAAGAGAATCATCTTCCAGCTCAAACTCCTTTCTGACCCTCTTGCCGCTCTCTTCGGTCTCATAATGCAGGGCGTCTCCGTTTGAAACATAAATATCACTTGTGGAATTCTTCATTTCCAATCGGAATTTTTTTGAATTTAAAAGGTATATCCCCTTGCCGTTCATTTCACTCCACTTCTCTAAAAATGGGATCCACACACGCTCGGAGAAACTAAGGAATACCGTATCATTGCTGTCAAAAACAGCATA
Organism: Candidatus Atribacteria bacterium; assembly: GCA_048635215.1. GTDB lineage: Bacteria > AUK180 > AUK180 > AUK180 > AUK180 > JAGLWT01. The sequence continues at coordinate 7,392 of JAIVYW010000024.1, read as the reverse complement.
TAGGGAATGGAGAAAAAGTGATGAGTCCTTTTCTTTCATCGGAACAAAGGTATCATTGTATAATGTGAATCCGAAATTCAGCAATGCCGCGATCACCAAAAGGATCAGAGAAAATCTTTTCTCATATCGTACCATTTTTCCTCCGTGATGAGCATTTCCCTTTTGCCCGATTTGTCTTTTTGTGAAACGATGCCGTTCTGCTCCATCAAGTGGATCAGCCGGGATGACCTGTTGTATCCTATAGATAGAACCGTCTGAAGGTAAGATGTCGAAACCTTTCCTGCCTCCAGCAGAGCTGATACCGCCGGGACAAAAAGTTCATCGTCCACCTCTTTAGTTCCAGCGTCAAGGCCGTTCAAAGCCGCTTCGGTAACATACTCATCTTCCCAATCAAAGAATTCCTGCTGATCCAGCGAGGCCCAGTATTGAACTATTCTCAAGGTCTCTTCATCAGCGGGAAAAGGAGCCTGCGCTCTGACGAGATCACTGGAGCCCGGGGGAAGATAAAGCAGATCACCTTTTCCTAAAAGTGCTTCTGCGCCGTTCTTGTCAAAGATCGTTCTTGAATCTACTTTCGAGGCAACCCGGAAGGAGATCCGAACAGGGAAATTGCTCTTAATGACCCCGGTGATAACATCCACCGAAGGCCTCTGTGTAGCTAATACAAGATGTATACCAACTGCACGCGCCAATTGCGCTAAACGGGCTATGGAGGACTCTACATCGCCCCTGGCGACCATCATGAGATCAGCGAGCTCATCAATGATCACGACTATATAGGGGAATTTCTTCAATTCCTGATCTTCCTTGGAATGCTTTTCAACATAAGCATTATATTTGGTAATGTGATTGAGGCCGTAATTGGCCATCTCACGGTATCTGAACTCCATCCGGCGGACCATTTCCTGAAGCTTCTTTGCCGCAGTCTTTGGTTCGACCACAATATCTCCGAGTATATGCGGTAATTTTCTGAATTTGGTCATCTCGACCCTCTTGGGATCTATGAGCAGCATCCTCAGGTCATCCGGAGTGAATTGCATCAGCAGAAAATCGATAAGGGCTTTTATCATCACGGATTTGCCTGAACCGGTGGACCCCGCGATGAGCAGATGCGGCATATCATTCAGACATCCGGCGATATGTGAGCCGTCGATCGTGCACCCGATACCGAAAGCCAGCCCTTTACATTTTTTCAGAGGGCCGCCCATGAATTCGCTCAAGGCAATTGTCCGCTTATTCTCGTTCGGTATCTCAATGCCTATTGCCTGTTTTCCCGGGATGGGTGCGATTATTCTCACCGGTGATTTTGCGAGTGCATATGAAATATCATTTTCCAGAGAAGTTATCTGACTGACCCTTTGTCCCGGCGATAGCGTTATCTCATAACGGGTAACCGTGGGCCCGGTGACATAAGAAGCAAGCGTTGCTTCCACACCAAGGAGATTCAATTTTTCAATGAGTATCTCCCCCAATGCCTCAAGAGCATCCACATCGTTCTTCAGAGTACCCTTGGAAACGGGATTTAAGATCGACGCTGGAGGTGGTTTTATCTGACCGGCGCTCATGACAGGAATGGGGATCGCCTCTATTTTTTTTGGGGGTGCTTTCGCCCGTTTCTTCTCGGATACTTTTGCTTTCTTCTTTTGGGGAACGGGTTGGCTGCTTAATTTTTGCTCTTTTCTCTTTATTCGTTTCTGCTTTTCCTTTTCCACTGTTTTTTCAAGAGATTTCCGCTTTCTTTCTCTTCTGAGTGCAATGAGATTGAATACCTTGTTCTTGAGTTTTTGAACGAATTTCCGAAAGAGGAAATTCGTCATTGTGAATATCGCGCCAACGGTGAGCAGTACGGCAACTATGATCGCGCCGAGTTTGCCCGTCGTCTTGATAAGGATGCGCACGGAGAACCAGCCCAAATACCCTATCTTGAAAAGTATGTCCTGAGTCGGCTTGACATTACCTACAACACTCTTTGAAATGAAAAGGCCGAATATTATGGAGAAGGCGAACATAAAGAGAAATACTCCATAATAACTCTTAAAATTCCTATCGCTGCTGTCAAAAAGCCGAATGCCTATATATATCAGCATCAATGGTATCAGAAGGCTTGACCAGCCGAAAGCGACTTTCAGGCCGAAGGCGATGACCATACCTATCTGGCCGATCACCGAATAATCCTTCGAGACATTTGTTACCAACGGATTTTTGGCGGGATTATATGTTACAAGGCTGAATCCCACATATATGGCCAGCAAAAATATGATTATGCCGATAAGTTCGAATTTTTGTTCTTTTTTTATGTTCATATAAAAATAACCGTTACCAATCCTGCTATTATAGCATAGATCCCGAAAAGATAGTACTTTCCTGAGTTCACTAAATTGCGAAGCAATTTAAGAGCGAAATATCCCGAGATCAAAGCGGCCAGAAAACCAATGATCATCTGACTCATCGGCAAGGACTGAGCACCACCTGCGCCTGATATGGTTTCCAGAATAAAAGCTCCGCCAATAGCTGGAAGTGACAGTAAAAATGAAAAGTTGAATGCCTTTTCAGGGGAAAGTCCTGAAATGCCCCCCGCTAATATCGTCGCGCCCGATCTGGATATCCCGGGGATCGCGGCAAAACCCTGCATCAGTCCTACAAATGCTCCGGATGCCGGATTCGCGGTCTTGATACTGTTTTTGTTCTTTGTAAGAAAGACTTGTGCAAGAATATTGATACCGCCGGTGAATAATAATGCCCACCCGGCAACCTTAGGAGTAGAGAACATATTCATCAGGATCTTCTTGAAAAATATTATGAACACCGCAGTAACCAGTGTTCCCAGTAAAAGGGAATGCAGCAGAGCGGATCTCTTTGAGAAGGGATTCTTGAACATCAGCAGTACTTCCCAGATCTGCTTACGCATGAAGATCAGAACCGCGAGTAATGTACCCATATGGAGAACTATCCCGAAGTAAACATTCCCGGAAAACTCGTTTCCCATTAGAGATTGTATGATAGAAAGATGTCCCGATGATGATATCGGCAGAAATTCGGTCACTCCCTGCACCAATCCTAGGAGCAGGGAGTAAACCGTTCTGAGTACGCTCATTTACTTATTGAGCACTCCGCTTTTTTCAATATTGGATACTATTTCAGCGATATACTTGTCATTCTTTCTCTTGAGAACCTTTTTTGCCCAATAATAGGCCTTCTTATGGTCCTTATTGGAGTAATAAGCCACGGTAATACCCATCATGGAAGGAAGGAAGCTGCCGTCCAGACTAAGAGCTTTCTTGAAATACTGAATGGCTTTCTGAAAATTCGGTGTCTTCTTGCTCATATAGCACTTTCCAAGATTATGAAGAACGCTTATATCGGCTTTTTTAAGCATCTCTACTCTTGCGTAATAATTTATTGCCTGACTGTATTTTTGAAGGTCCATATAGGCATCACCTATATTTACTAAAACAAGATAGTCGCTTCCGCCGTATTGCTCCGCGATCTTAAATTGTTCCATAGCAGCCTGTTTCTTGCCCATCTTAAAGAGCGCTTTACCCGCGCCGAGATAACCTATGGCGTTAGTATCGTCCTTTTCAATAACCTTATCAAAGAGTCCCTTGGCCTTTTCGTACTCGCCTTTATCCAGGGCATCCTGTCCGAGCCAGGTAAGTACTTGAGCATCTTCACCGCCCATTTTCTCCAGCTTCGCCATTTCCTTTAAAACGAGTTCTTTCTCACCCATGGTGCTAAGAACATTGATCTTAAGCTTGATGAGGTTCATATTCTTCGAATCTTTCTTCAATTTCTTTGAAATGGTCTTCAGGGCTTCGTCGAATCTATTTGTCCTCTGGTATATCTGTATCAGTTGAGTTGACATGGTCTCTTCGAAATCCGGATGCACCATGGCGTTCAATGCGGCGTTCTCTGCCTGCTCCCAATCCTCTTCCTCGAAGTAGATAATATAAAGATTGTAATAGATCGAGGCCTGATTCTTCTTGACTGATTCCTCTTTTTCCATATCGGATTCTTCGGTTTTCAATCCTTTATCAAAATACTTCTTGGCCTGTGACTTGAATTCCTTCTTCTGAGCGTCAATCTGGGAAGCGGCGGACTTTCTCAAATAAGAGGTGCCTATCTGTAGGTATGCAAAGGTGGTCGGCGTCTGAGCAAGGGATTTGACATACCATTCTATGGCACCATCGACATCGTCCACACGGTATTCCATATTGGCAAGGCTGTAATAGGCACTCACGAATTCCGGAGAGGATTTGACAACCTTCTTGAAATACTTCGCTGCTTCTTCAAATTTCGCCGATCTATCCTCATCGGAAAGGCCGTTAGTTGTATCCAAAGCCTCGGTTTCGGCCTTTTTTGCACGCTTCCAATAGTTAGCGGAGAGTTCTCCCCAACCGTAAACTACCGAAAAGCTAAATAATGTAACAAGCAAAACTGCGATGATCTTTTTCATCCTACAACTCCTTAGTAGGCTTTCTTTTTATGTCTATTCGCCCTTCTTTTCTTTCTTCTTTTGTGTTTTTTGACCTTCAAAAGTTTTCTTCTGCGTCCTGACGGCATGGCGTCCTCCTGTATAAAAATATTAATTATTCATTATACAGTATTTACACCCTGTTTTCAATCAATAAAGGCAAATTTCAAGACCTTTTTAAAGAGCCCACCTGATTTCTCTGCCTTTATATAAACAAGATATATGCCAGATGCCAAGGAAGTGCCATCAGGGCGTAACTTATCAACGATAAAGGAGTCTTCTGCCACATTTGAAGTGCTTGTTTTCGGCGGGAAAGTGTAGATAATACTGCCATCGATGGAATATATGGAACAGTTAAGCAGCCAATCCTCTTGAGGAACCTCCAGCGCGATAACCGTATTACTCCCGAAAGAGGGATTAGGAACGATCTTCACAGCTATTTCCTCACTTTCAAACGGCTGCATTTCAATATTTATCTCCTGTGGTGTCTGATCGATGGAGAAAGGGTGAAATATCGTTTGATAACCCGGTTTAGAAACTATAAGAGTGTAGTCCCCTGCTGTCAGCCCCCAGTAATAATTCCCCGCGGTATTGGAATACCTATTTCTCACCAATGAATAATTGTACAGCTCTGTTATCTTCAGGGTTGCTCCGGAAATAGGCAATCCCGTCTCAGCATCGGAGATATGGCCGTAAATGTGCCTTGAACAGATCTCTTGCGCGAAGCTTAGAAATCCTTCATACTGCTCAGGCAGATAGGCTTCAACAACCGCCCAGGAGGGATGAAAGCCCAATGATGAGGGACCGGCCTCGACGGTGAACGCAAGTGTACCGAATTCACCATAAAGCCAATCATCGGAATCCCCGGCGGCAGGATACAGCATTACACTCCAATAGGGATCATATTTTTCACTGCTGGAATACTTGTCCATCACTGCTGACATAGAGGAGGCGATCTGAGATAGCCGGCCGTGGTCGGGAGCATAAACATAATCGTAACCGAATGGATACAGGATCATCTCGCCATATGTGTGAAAAGACAAAGAGGCGATCGGCTTTAGCTCTGTCGCAAGGTCCCTGACCGCGATATTCTCATATTCAGTAAACGGGCCGGTACCGGGAAATACATCGCTTGTTGAATCGAAGACCACTCCGGATTCACCCCAATGCCAGTCATAATTTCTATTGGGGTCAACGCCGTCATCGATAGCGGCGTAGGATTGATCGGAATTATTATCCCTTGTATTCTTTCTCCATAAAGAGTCAAGACCGCTGTAAACCACTTCAAGGCCGTCCGGATTGACCATTGGGACGAACCATAGCGCATAATTATCCACCAGAGCGGAAAGGAAGGTATCCCCTTCACTGATGTCCTTAAGAAGGTTTTCCATGATGTAGAGGACGATCTCCGTCGTTTCCAACTCTCTGGCGTGATGCTCACCCATGATCAGGATATTGAATTCCTCTTCATCCACAGAAGGATTGTCCGATATCCGCAATGCCCATATGTCACGCGGGGTATAGCTTGCATTATACCCTGTGCCCTTGACCTTTTCCCAGGAATCCCCGATATCGTAGATCTCGACATAAGCGGGATAAGAATCCTTCAATGCCTCGATACGCAGTACTGCCGTATCATAGGAGGAATATCCCGTGATCGAGCGGTTGATGGCGATCACCTCAAATCCCGAAGAACCGCAAAGCGCCGCATACTCCTCTATCTGTGACTCGTCCAGCACTACATCGACCGACGGAGGAAGTACCCTTTGAATGTCCCAGCCTTTGGTCGGCGGGTCAAGAGGGTCATTGAAACGGACGAGCACCTGCTCCGCTCCGATACTCACCGTGATAATAAATAGAATAAGGACGATATTCTTGAATCTTCTCAATATCACCATTTTATTTTGTCAACTCCTCCATCTCTGCCATCAGCCATTCCCATGCAAGATCGTTTTGCGCGGGTGTCAGACCGGGAAAATCTCCGACAATCATTACAGTGGATCCTTTTCCCTTGAGTTTGCGCTTCCAATACCAGTTTATAGATACATCTTTCTTTTTGAGTTTTTTATCTTTCAAAACAAGGGCGATCTCAGCAAACTGGCTCTTGGGATCATGCGCGATCACCTTATCTAGATCCTTATGGGATTTGTCCCTTTCTCCAATAAGCCTGTATTCTATCCCGCGGAAAAGATATGCTTTTATATCAGCCGGATCAAGGCGGAGCATCTCCGTCAGATCCTCTATCGACCTTTGACGCCTACCGCTCATTGCATAGGCATACGCCCGGAAGAAATATATTTCCGGATCGTACGGATCCAGTACCAATGCCAGATCGTAGTCCTTTATTGCCTCTTTATACTTTCCGGCATAGGAATACATCGCGCCTCTGCTTACATAATTGCCCGCACCACCGGGGGCTAATTCCATTGCTTTCGTTTGATCAGCTATCGCTTCATCATATTTTCCAAGTGACCAGTAAAGACCGGAGCGGTATTCATAGAGCTCTTTCACCTCAGGCGAAAACTTGATTGCCGTGGAGAGGTCCTTAACAGCTTCTTCAGAAAGTTCACAATCTTCGTATATTTGTGCCCTGGCGTAATAGAAAAGCATCTCGTTAGGATTAATATCGATCGCTTTATTAATAGCCACCACGGCTCTGTTGTAATCACCAAGGTCGGAGTAACAGTATGCTTGGACAAGGTACGGCATAGTATAGTCAGGATACTCCGAAAGTACTTCTTCGCAGATCGAGAGCGCCTCGGTTTCCCTGCTTGTATCGCTGTACTCCTGGGCGGTATGAATGAGCGCCTTGACCCTTTCATCGGGTTCCCGTCCAGCTTTTACCGAAATTGTTTTTGTATCAACGGTAACCGCTCTTTCAATATCAGTTGTTTCCTCGCCCGACCCGTTATCATCTGATA
>JAIVYW010000023.1:0-9690 GCA_048635215.1 Candidatus Atribacteria bacterium | reverse complement strand
TCTGCTCATAGATAAAAGCCATAACAACCTCCATAGTTATACTTATATTATAACTTATATTACGGCAAAAGTCAAGACCCTATCAGCTTTTCTGTGTACATAGTTATTATTTTATCGGGATTTTAGGTATGAAGGGTGATAGGTTTGAAGGTGGGAAGGATGGATCCTTCGGCTGCCCAGCACCAGAATGGTGCGGGGTAAACCTCAGGATGACACGATTGGATAGATGATAGGTGCACAAGAGCACACGAGCACAAGCGCACAAGTGATACAGAAGTACAAGGTGCGAAGTGATAGGTGCACAAGGAGGGACACGCTTCGCAGAGGTTGGAGGCTAGAGGTTTGAGGTTAGGGCGGAGGAGAAGAATACAAGAGAACAAGGAGCGAGGTCTGTCCTTATCCCTTCTCTTCCCTATTTCTCAACCTGCAACTTTTGAACTTTTTAACTTTTGAACACCCTTAGGCCTCGCACTACGGCGATCCCTAAGGGGCAGGTATTGCACCTGCCCCTATTTATATGAAAACGGGTGATTGGGGGTTATTTGTCGAAATGGGGAACATATCCGTATGACGGCCTTCCGATGGACATCTCGGATACGGGTTCCTGATAAGCGGTTATATGTCTGGCAGCTCTCACATCCAAAGTGTGGCCGCCTTTATACACGACCATTTTACCCATAAACGGTTTTCCTATGAGGTATATGTCGCCTATAAGGTCTAAAACCTTGTGCTTGAGCCATTCATTCTCGATCCTGAGCTCGCCGTTCACGACACCGTTATCATCCAGGACGATGGCATTATCGAAACTGCCGCCCTTGATAAGGCCTTTGCTCTTCAATTCGTTCACAACGCTCAGAAAAGTGAAGGTTCTGGAGAATCCGATCACCGACCTGAATGTATCAGGAGTAATGGTAAAACTTTCGGTTATCTTGTCAAGAAGCGGATGATTGAATGAGATCGTATATTTAACTTCAAATCTATCCGAAGGCAGAAAGAGTATGTATTTGTCGCCCATACTTACTTGCACCGGCTCTTTGACCTTAAAATACTCGCGCTCACTATCGATCGGGACTGTCCCGACAGATTCGATCATCTCAAAGAATACACGGGAACTTCCGTCAAATACGGGAATTTCAGGGCCGTCAACCTCAATATACAAGCTATCTACGCCCATAGCGTGAAGCGCGGCGAGCAGATGCTCGACGGTAGAGACGCTGGCATTACCGGAAGAGAGTGTAACGGCGAAGTTTGTTGAGGAAACATTTGAAAAATGTGCATCAATGGGAGTGCTCTTTCTTAGAAATGTGATCTTCCCGTGATCGGAAGGAATGAACCGCAATCCTGTCTTTCTGCCGGAGTGCAGTCCGATGCCGTTTAAGGAAAATTCTTTTCTAAAAGTTCTCTTTTTCACGCCACTTTATATTACAAGCGGCGTGCCATGTGAATATATTCTGATATATTGGGCATATTCATATATCCATGCAAATCTTTTCCGGTAAATTATACCTATACGGGATTGGCACGAGGTAATATTCACCCCAATCAAGTCTGCTGCGCAGTCTTGGTACGAGGTTGGATGTACGATGTACGAGGTGATAAAAGCGGTACGAAGTACGAGGTGCGATGTACGAAGTGGAAAAAGAAGCACACCCGTAACATAGGAAAAGAGGGACATGCCGTCGACAATTTATTGGCACGACTGTCTCGGATAAAGGTACCAAGCGGAGAGTTGAAAATTGTAAAGCAATTGTACACTCTTCGCAATGTTGGTGTTCTGATCCATAAATACAGGAGTAATGGCTGATGGTATTTTCTCTGCTTCGTCTCTCACCCACCTCGAGCACGGCGCAGCCGTGCGCCCAACCGAGAGTTCCGGAAGGAGTGAGCGATCGTTAGAGCTTTTAGAGGCAGGAACGAATGTTCGAGGAAAAATGACATGCTGTCTGAGAGAGGAAACTTCCGAACGAGTTCATGCATTTTAATGAGTGCATGCTTCGGTCCAAAGGAAAAAGCGAAAGGAAAAGAGAACCCCTTCCGGAACAATAATATATATATCTTTCTTTTTGAGCATCATGAAATGATGTGAGAAAAGCATATGTTAATAATGAAAAGAAGGATCAAAACACCATCAATACATCTTTTTTATTTTCATCGTATTTATGAAAAAGTACAAAGAAAAACTTGACAAAGTGCAGAATATCTACTATAATGTTAGTGAATGATAACTAACGCAGAAGAAGTGCTTCAATTTCCGGCAGAGCAGAAGGGAATAACCCTTTGCTTATACGAAGCTTCTTCCAAAGGAGGCAATGATGATACGGAATGCTGACACACGATCTAAAAATGAAAAAAAAATAATGATTACCGGGATCTTGTTCTTGGTTCTGATGCTTGCTCCACTCGCTGCTCCACCAATATATTTCAACAGAGCGGTGGCTGCGCCCGTCGGAGGCATTGCCACGCGGATACATTATTTTCACAGCGGGTTTACCTCGGTTACCGACCCGCTAACGCTTAAGCAGGCCGCGATCCCCGCCGATGGATCGGGTTACAACTCAGGGGTGACATTCTATATGAGTTATGGACTGAGAGAGAACCTTACCCTGGCGATAAATACGGTATTTGTGAATAAAAAGATAGAATCAATTATGACAAAAGAGGGCTCCGGCTTGGGAGATACATATCTTTCCGCAAAATTCCAATTAAGAAGAACAAAGGGCCATGCATTGTCTCTGGCGTTTTTGTACCGCTTGAATACCGGCTCATTTGAAGGGCTTGAAAAAATGGAGCTTCCCACCGGTGTCGGCAGTGATGGTTTTTCATTGCGTCTTATAAGTGACCACTTTTCAAAAAAGCGGCTGCTGATAACCGCATTGATCTATGATGCCCGACTTAAGGACCTGATAACCGGTGCGGAAAGGGGTGATCTCTATAGAGGGCTGATCTCTTATGGCGATCAATTGTTCAGAAATGTTTTTTGGGAATTGACGGTTCAGGCATATATACGCTCAAAGGATGAGCGCTTGCCATTTACGGGTTATGGTGTGTCGGGCGCTCTGGGGGTTCAAGCCGTTCTCGGCAGAATGAGCTTTCAAATACTAGCAGAGGTATATCCTCTCAAGAGAGATCTCTACGATGATGTACTGCAGATCAAGGCCGGTCTGGCGTGGAATATTTCACGAGGAAAAAGATAATGGAAGAAATACTATATATAATAATGAGATCCGTACATTTCACCGCCACCTCTTTCTGGGTGGGCGGCCTGCTGCTGATGAGCTTTTTTATACTGCCGATGCAGAAGGGATCATCTCCCGGTGAATGGAAGAGCTTTGAAAAAGGGCTGACGAAGGCGGTATTTTTCAGCGCACTTCTGCTGCTGATCTCAGGTCTTTTCATGGCAAGGTCGGGTGTATCTCCGTATGCAGTCCCCCGCATCTTCGTGATCTTAAAGGTTGGGATAACTTTTATGATGCTGGGAGTAGCGATTATGCGCAAAATCTCGAAGAAAAATAAAAAGAACGGAATATCAAACTTATTGGTACGGATCAATATGGCCCTGGGCATACTTGCCATAGTGGTTAGTTCGATCATGCATACCAGTAATTTTTAGTGCTCTGTTAAACAGAACACTATTGAAGAATTAGCGTTAAGGAGGGTTTATGTTTTGTTTTCAATGTCAGGAAGCTCTTGGCAATAAGGGCTGTACGGTACAGGGTGTTTGCGGCAAAGATGGCTTTACCGCAGAAATGCAGGACCTATTGATTTGGATAAGCAGGGGCGCTGCTTTCTGGGCAAAAGAATTAAAAAAGAAAGGTATTTCCCGAGAAAAAGGCGACCACCTGATCGCTGAGAATCTTTTTACTACAATTACCAATGTGAATTTTGAGCCTGCCGAGATTTTTGACAGAGTCAAAAAAACAATGAGTTACAGAAATTATCTTATGGCAAAAGCCGCTAATAATGGTGATCTGAAGAGCGTGAAAAAGGATTTTCCTCATGCGCCGTACGCTGCCCTTGTGGAGCTGGACGGGCCACTTGACGCGATGGAAAAATACTCAGAATATAGCGGAATTCTTTCTCAGAAAAACGAAGATATCAGATCCTTGAGAGAATTACTGCTTTCCGGATTGAAGGGAATTTCGGCATATGTTGACCATGCCGTGATCTTGAAGAGAAATGGCGATCAGATACTTGATTTTATCGATCATGCGCTATCCGCTACCGTAAATGAGAATATCGAGAAGGTTGATCTTGTGGCATTGGTAATGGAAGCCGGCAAATTCTCGGTTGACGCCATGGCATTGCTGGATGAGGCAAATACGGGAACCTACGGGAACCCCGTAGTCACAGAGGCATGGACGGGCACGGCGAGCAATGCCGGTATTATCATATCCGGCCACGACCTTCTGGATCTTGAGGAGCTCTTGAAGCAGACCGAAGGAAAGAGCATCGATATTTATACTCACGGAGAGATGCTGCCTGCGCACGGTTATCCGGAATTAAAGAAATATTCCCATTTAAAAGGCAATTTCGGAACATCCTGGTATAATCAGCAGCGCGAATTTACTGATTTCGAGGGTCCGATCCTTATGACGACCAATTGTATTCAGAAACCGCTCGCCGCGTATTTTGACAGGATCTATACGACCGGCCTTGTCCGCTGGCCGGGAGTGAAGCATATACCGAATGTCGAAGCTGATGAAATGAAAGATTTTTCCGCAGTGATAGAACAGGCATTGAAGATAGGTCCGCTCAAAGAACGCGAAGGCAAGAAGTTGACAGTAGGATTCGGCAGAAATACGCTCGTTGAATCAGCGGGCACTATTTTGGATCTGATCTCAAAGGGCGCTATAAAGCGATTCTTTGTGATGAGCGGCTGTGACGGCAGACATAAAACTAGGGACTATTACACCAAATTTGCCGAAGCTCTGCCAAAAGACACCGTCATATTGACTTCGGGCTGCGCAAAATACCGCTATAATATGCTGGATCTGGGAGATATTGAAGGATTGCCCAGGGTTATTGATGCTGGGCAGTGTAATGATTCATATTCACTTGTATATATAGCTCTTCAATTGAAAGAAGCTCTTAAGATCGAGGATATAAACGACCTGCCTATTTCTTTCAATGTGGCGTGGTATGAGCAAAAAGCCGTGACGGTTCTTCTGGGCCTGCTTTATCTGGGCGTAAAAAAGATCCGCCTTGGCCCGACACTGCCTGCCTTTTTATCTCCGGGTGTGGTCAAGGTGCTGGTAGAGAATTTTGACATTCGGCCTATAACAACCGTAGAAAAAGATCTGGCGGATATGCTGGCAGAATAGTGAATAGCAAGTGGCCCAGTAACCCAGTGACCCAGTGGAACAAGTGCTAAAGAAAGTGCGATGTGTGAAGTGTAAAGAGAGGAAAGTAGAAGAAGCAAATGCCAGACGGATCCGCTCAATCGAATGACATTCAAAGAAGTGTGGAGAATGTTTCCGTCTGATTATGTGTTCTGATTCATAAATACATTAACAATGGCTGATGCTATTTTGTCCCGTATTCAAGGCGCGAGGAACGACGCATACCCTCAGCGGTATATAAGCAACGAGCAACGCAGAAGACAGAAAAAGAGTATCAGCCCGAAGGGAATATCATCTTTGGTCAATTTCTTTCTCTCTCTTCGCTTACGGACCACGAAGGGTACGCCACGCTCATTGTTCGTTGGAATTGACTCAAATCTAAGCATTCCATTGTCATAGTATTTATGGAGAAGTACACTAGGTCACTTCAAGATCGATTCCGAAATATTCGTGTATGAGGATATTTCGCATTGCAATGATCTTTTTCCAGGGTATTTCCGGGAATTTTTTGTATATTTCCTCAGGAAGGTTCTTCATTGCTTCTCCTATTATCTCCATACGACGGGTGACGCTCTCTTGAAGCTGAATAGAATCTACGATGTTCTGATAGTGCTTTTGGTCAATATACTTTTCAATTATCCCTATCGATTCAAGAATATGTTCGATAAATATTAGAGGGCTCTTCTTCATAATATGGGCACCTGTTGTGCCAAGATAATATCTTTCAAATGTGGAGAAAGGGATTTAAATGTAACGACATCTACTTCTCTTTTGAGTTTTTCCTGAAGTTCTAATTTCAGGCCTGCAAGATCAAGCAGGCTTTTTTTACCTTCAAACTCAACAAGAATGTCAATATCGCTTTCTGAAGTAAATTCTCCGTTAACGATAGACCCGAATAATGATGCCCTGATTACCTGATATCTTTTTAATATCTTGACTATGTATTCCTGTATTTCGGCTACTTCTTTATTCATAATTTCCCTACGACTAATTATAATATAAAAGTGACAGAAATTCAAGAAGGCCGTGGCATCTGACATGATACTCAGTGAAAAAGGAGGAAATTGTTACCTTTTTGCCCGATCCCTTAGTAAAAGATTCCTTGACTTTTCTCCCAAGGCGTACTATAATAAAGTGTTGGAGGATTTCATATGAAGATCGTGGAACTTGCTTCCTTTATCTTGTCTCTAGTGTCACTCGTAGTCGGTGCGGTGGGAAAACTATTTTGCATTTCAATACTTAATTCTCCTCCGCGTACATGGGCATTTCTTGCGGGCCTATTTATACTTTTTGCCATCTATGCAAATATGAAGGTAAAAAAATAATATTTGACCGCTGATTCTTACTTCTTGTTGGTAAATCCTTATATAGTTGATGTTGCTGCCTATGATTTGTGGAATCGCCCGCTCGGGCTTCTGTATATCTCCTCTATATTGAAAAAAAATCATTTAAATGTCAGATTTATGGATCTTATGGATCGATATGACACCTATTTCAATGATGTGAAGAGCAAGGAGCATTTCACCGGAAAATATTACTCCAGGATCGTCGGCGACTCTCCTTTTGAACAGTTGCCGGAGCGTAAATTCAGATATTACGGATTGCCTGAAGATGAATTTCGCCGCCGTCTTTCTATCTTGCCTGCACCTTCCGCCATTTTGCTCACAAGCGGAATGACCTATTGGTATCGAGGCGTGGAAAAGACAGCATCCATTCTCAAGGAGCATTTCCCAGAAACAAAGATATTTCTCGGCGGCACCGCAGCCAATCTGGATCCAGACACCTATGAAAAAATGTCTGTTATTGACCGTGTGTTTTCCTCATGCCGAATGGATGAGCTCTACGGAGCGATCAAAGCGGTAACCGGCGATGATCTGGATTATACTCCGGACACTCACCTTGATTTTCCGCTCCCTGATTGGGATATCTACAAGATCCGTCATGCCGCAGCTGTTCAGGCCTCGTGGGGATGTGTTCACAAATGCACTTATTGTGCGTCTTCCCGGCTTCACCCTGAATTTATTCAAAGAGATCCGCGAAGTGTCTTTGAGGAGCTCCTGGAGATGGATAAACTCGGCTTTTCCGATATCGCCTTTTACGATGATGCGATCCTGGCCAATTCATCGGGTCATATCGAGAAGGTCCTGGAGCTCATCATAGCATCGGAGCTGACAATATCTTTTCACATTCCAAATGCGGTGCATCCGGAATTCGTAAGTGAAAAGAATGCAAAACTTATGTACTCCGCCGGAGTGAAGACGGTGGCGATAGGATTTGATACCGAATCGGTTCAAAAAAGGCAGAAAAAGAAGTATCCTGTTGAAAAAGCATTGGAATATCTCTTATCGGCCGGATTTGATCCAGCTGCTCTCTGGTGCTACCTTCTTGTGGGCTTACCCGGGCAGGGGACTGGGGAGATCATTGAAGCGATGGAAAAGATCAGCCGGCTTAAGGCACGCATCAGACTGGCGTGGTTTTCTCCGATCCCCGGAACCAAGGATTTTGAGGGCATAGAGAAAGATGCCAGCCCGGATTATTATAATAACTCATTTTATTCTGTCGTGTCCGGGACCATGGACAGGAATACTCAGGAACAATTGAAATCAAAGGAAAGAGAGCTGAATAGGGGGCTGTATGCTTAATAGATTTAAATTGCCGACATCAAAAAGAGCTCAGATCATTGATATCACTGAAACTGTTAAAAATTGTGTGAAGGATTCAAGGATCGAAGAAGGTATCGCAATCGTCTATTCGCCCCATACTACCGCGGGCATAACCATCAATGAAGGCGCGGACCCTGATGTAAGGACAGATATCAACTCTGCCTTGGAGCGTATTGTCCCGCGTGACTGGAATTTCCTGCATGCCGAAGGGAATTCCGACAGCCATATTAAGACATCAATGATGAATCCCGGTCAGACATTGATCATATCGGAAGGCAGGCTGGTTCTCGGAACATGGCAGGCCATATATTTTTGCGAATTTGACGGGCCGCGGACCAGGACCTTTTATGTGAAGGTGATAAATGGATAATCGTACCCGGCTGGTAAATTTCTTTGAGAACTTTTATCCGGGTAGAACAGATTTTTCAAAAATGCGCGAGGATTTTATAAATGATACGCCGAAAGATATCCGGCCGTTATTTTATAATGATGTGACGCAGATAACACGCAATTATCTCCTTTTGGATCACTTGATGACATTGCCGTTGAGAAAGGGGCAGAAGATCTCACGCTCCAATAGGGCAGTTATCTTTTGCGCTCTCTATGATGTTATTTTCAGAGCACAGCCTCCTCATGTAGTGAATGAGTATATCAATCTTGTCAAGCATAAAAAGGACAAGGGTTTTGTAAATTGGTTGTTGAGGACAGTACTTCAAACCACCGGCACAGATCCGGAATCTCTCCCTCTGCCCTCCAGCAAGATCAAGGAGATCTCGATGAAATACTCTTTCCCTGTGGACTTTACAGTTAAACTCTCCACGGAATTCAATAAAAAAAGAGCTGAAAGTATCTTCAAGGTACTTTCGCGGGAAGTTCCTTCAGTCTATATGCCGAATAAGTCCGCTCCCGAATTAAGTACACTGAACTGTCCGGAGATCCTTCCTGATATCTACACCATTTGTGATATGAATGCCGCTCTTCAAGCTCAAAGAGAGGGCAAGATCCTGATCTTTGAAAAGACCTCCATGTTCCCTGTCTATCTTCTAGACGCTCAAGAAGGTGAGGAGATCTTGGATCTGGCGGCTTCTCCGGGAAATAAGAGCTTTATGATATATAATCAAACCGAGGGTAAGGTAAAATTGACCCTCAATGATCCCGACCCTCAGCGCTATGATTTTATGGTTGAGAATGTCAAGAAATGGGGCATGGATATGGAAACGGTGTCATATGACGGCCGGAACTTTCCTTTGAAGAAGAAATATGACGCTGTTTTTGTTGATGCTCCGTGTTCAAATACCGGAGTGATATCAAAGAAGCCCGATATCAAATTCAAATTGAAGAACACAAAGATGAGCAAATTGAAAGATCTTCAGGCCGGCCTTGTGAAAAGAGGGCTTCAACTCTTAAAACCCGGTGGCCGGCTCGTATACTCTATCTGTAGCTTTTTGAAAGAAGAGATCGCCCCTTTGGTTGAGGAGATCGAGGCTTCAACTGAATTCAGAAGTGTGATCTCGCCCGTACATTTCAGATTGAAAAAGTTCAGTGAAGACAAATACTTCCGCATCATACCCAGTGAAGAAGACCCCGTAGGTTTCTCGCTCGCGCTGTTCAAGAGAAGGTGAACTAGTGTTCTGTTGCATTCGTTCCTGGGTCCACTGGTTCACTGGGTCCACTGCGCAGCGTAATTG